>CANFHZ010000011.1 GCA_947446885.1 Comamonadaceae bacterium | reverse complement strand
GTAGGCCTGCCAGACAAAAGGCTTGCCCGCCCACAGGGCCTGCACCAACGAGTCTTCGCCGCGCACGAGGTTCAGATCACAGCCTGCCAGCAAGGCGTCGTATTCCCTTTGGCTGAGGGCGGGCAGAAATTCCAGCGCCAGGTGCGCGGGCAGCGCGAGGTCGGCCCGCGCCAGCAGCTGCCGCACTGCCTGCGCGGCGCGGCCGTGGGTGACCAACAAGCGGGTAGGGCGCTGTTGCTGTCCCAGACAGCGCAACAAGTCCTCCAGCGCTGGCGGCTCGTAGCAAAAAAGGCTGATGCGCAGCTCCCCACTGCGCCCTAGGTCGGCGCTTTGCGGGGAACTGTTCGACCAGGCGTTGCGCACAAGGCCGCCACTGCCATGGGTGAAACCGGGGTAAAAAAAATACTTGGTCCAGCCCTGCGCCGGGCCGCGCCGGATGGGCGAAGGCAGTCCGTGGTTGCGGGCTACGTAGCCTTCGGCGCTGAGGTATTCGAGGTTGATCCATACCGGCCGCGCCGCCCCATCGGCTTTGCCCACACGGGCTGCGAAATGGGCGACGAACGCGTCGGGAATCTCACAGGCAAAACCTTCAATCCAGACCTGGGCGCACGCTAGTTCGGCACAGGCGGATGGACTTTCGGCATCGGCCCAAGGCAGCACCTGTACCCCCGGCCAGCTTCCATTCAGCGCGCCCGGGGCCATCCAGGCCAGGGCGCGGTGGTCGTCTATCCACAGGCGGACACGCTCGCCGCGCGCAGCCAACTCGGCGCTGAGTCGCCACAACACACCCACATCGCCATAGTTGTCGATGACGCGGCAAAAAATGTCCCACAGGCGGGGCGCGTCGGGCTGCGCGGACGAAAAGGGCGGGCGAGGCATGGGCGCGATTGTCGGCGCTGCCCTGCACAATACGCCCATGCCGGACGACAGCCCCCACAGCCCCGCTTTGCTGCACGAAGTGGCCAGCCTGCCCAACCTGCCGGGTGTGTACCGCTACTTCGACGCCGATGGAGCGCTCTTGTACGTCGGCAAGGCCAACAGCCTGAAAAAGCGGGTTTCCAGCTACTTCCAGAAAAACCACGGCGGCACCCGCATCGGCCACATGGTGGGCAAGATTGTGCGCATGGAGACCACCGTGGTGCGCTCGGAGGCTGAGGCTCTGCTGCTGGAAAACAACCTGATCAAAACCCTGCAGCCCAAGTACAACATCCTGTTTCGCGACGACAAGAGTTATCCCTATTTGAAGATGACAGCCGCCCTGCCACCCGCAGATGCTCCCCGGCCGGCGGGCGGGCAGGGCGCACAGCCCCTGCATTTTTCGCGCGTGGCGTACTACCGTGGCGGGGTCGAGAAAAAGCACCACTACTTCGGCCCCTATCCCAGCGCCTGGGCCGTCAAAGAAGCGGTGCTGTTGATGCAAAAGGTATTCCGCCTGCGCACCTGCGAAGACTCGGTGTTTTCCAACCGCACCCGTCCCTGTTTGCTCTACCAGATCAAGCGCTGCTCCGGCCCGTGTGTGGGGCATATCAGCCCGGTGGATTACGCCCTGGACGTTGCCAATGCCCAGCGCTTTTTGCAGGGCGACGCGCAGGATGTTTTGCGCGATCTGGAGGCGCGCATGATGGCGCATGCCGAACGATTGGAGTTTGAGCAGGCGGCTGAATTGCGCAACCAGGTGGCTGCGTTGTCCAGTGTGCTGCACCAGCAGTCGGTGGACAACGTCTCCGACCGCGACGTTGACATCCTGGCCGTGAAGGTGCAGGGCGGCCGCGCCTGTGTGAATCTGGCGATGGTGCGGGGTGGTCGGCACCTGGGCGACCGGCCCTATTTTCCGGCCCAGCTGGAGGCGGCAGCCAGCGTGGACGAGGACGCTTCCAGCGACGCTGCCACGCCGCGCAGCCTGGAGCAGCGGGTATTGGAGGCTTTCCTCGCGCAACATTACATCGGCATTCCCATGCCGGGTGTGCTGGTCATCAGCGAACCGGTGGACAAGGGCTTGCTGGAAGCCTTGTCGGAGCAGCACGGCATCCGGGTCACTGCGGTGCACCAGCCGCGTGAGCAGCGCCGCGCCTGGTTGGATATGGCGCAGACCAATGCCGCTTTGCAACTCGCCCGCCTCTTGTCCGAGGAAGGCTCCCAACAGGCGCGCACCCGGGCCCTGGTGCAGGCACTGGATCTGGCGGTGGAGGTTCTGGAAGACCTCCGAATTGAGTGCTTCGATATTTCGCACACGGCGGGCGAGGCGACGCAGGCCTCATGCGTCGTTTTTTCGGGACACAGCATGCAAAGCGCCCAGTACCGACGCTACAACATCGAGGGCATCACCCCTGGCGACGACTACGCCGCCATGCGCCAGGTGCTGACCCGCCGCTACGGCAAGGTCGCCCAGGCCCAAGCCCAGGCACGCGTGCAGGGCGAGACGCCGCCGCCCGCCGCCCGTATGCCCGATCTTGTGCTGGTTGACGGCGGGCGGGGCCAGGTGTCGATGGCGCGCGAGGTTTTTGAGAGCCTCGGGCTGGACCTGGGACTCATCGTTGGTGTCGAAAAAGGCGAGGGCCGCAAAGTGGGGCTGGAAGAGCTGGTGTTTGCGGACGGCCGCAGCAAAGTGGCATTGCCGCCCGACTCCGCCGCCTTGATGCTGGTGGCGCAGATCCGCGATGAAGCCCACCGTTTTGCGATCACGGGCATGCGCCAGAAACGCGCCAAAGTGCGGATGGGTGGGGGTGAGCTGGAGTCCATCGCAGGTATCGGCCCCAAGCGCCGCGCCCGGTTGTTGCAGCGTTTCGGTGGAGTGCGTGGCGTCGCCCAGGCCAGTGCGCAGGATTTGGCCAGCGTGGAGGGTATATCGCGTGAGCTTGCCGATGAAATCTACCGTGCGCTGCATTAGGCGTGCCACAATGGCCCGATGTTCTGGACACTGCCCACACTGTTGACTTGGACGCGGATTTGCGCGCTCCCGCTGATCGTCGGAGTTTTTTATTTGCCCGTGGACGTGATGTCGGTGCCGGAAAAAAACCTGTGGGCTACCAGCATGTTCGTGGTTTTCGCGCTCACCGATTGGTTGGATGGATACCTGGCACGCAAGCTCAATCAGACTTCCAACTTTGGCGCTTTTCTGGACCCGGTGGCCGATAAATTTCTGGTTTGCGCTTGTGTGCTGGTGCTGGTCCACCTGCAGCGCATGGACGCCTTTGTGGCCTTGATCATCATTGGCCGTGAAATTGCCATCTCGGCTCTGCGCGAATGGATGGCCCAGATCGGGGCGTCGCGAAGCGTGGCCGTGCACCGCATCGGCAAACTCAAAACCACCGCGCAGATGGTCGCCATCGGATTTTTGCTGTTCGACGGCCCGGTGTTCGGTCTGGTAGACACCCATGTGTGGGGTGTCTGGTTGATTTGGCTCGCTGCGGTATTGACCGTGTGGTCGATGGTGTACTACCTGCAGAAGGCCTTGCCGGAGATTCGTTCACGCGGACTGTGAAGGCTGCCCTTATTGGCTCCCCTTGCGGGCGAGGGCGCTGCTCGCGGGGTGCACGTAAAATCAAAACTGGTAAAGTTCTGCGATATCGCTTGCATCCGTCGCTACGCGGCGGTGCTAGGGCAAGTTTGTTTCAGGTGGGGTGATTAGCTCAGTTGGTAGAGCGGCGCCTTTACACGGCGTAGGTCGGCGGTTCGAGCCCGTCATCACCCACCATCCCACGATCGAAGGCGAACAATGGTTCGCCTTTTTTTGTTTCCCCTGGAGTTGTTCCGCATGTTTGATTCGATTCGCAAGTATTCCAAACTCATCATGGTGCCGATGTACGGCTTGATCATTGTGGGATTTGTGTTCAGTGGCGTTCAGGGCTACCGGGGTTTTCAGGCCAGTGCAGATGCGGTGGCCAAGGTAGGGAGCCATAGCATCTCCCAAGCTGAATGGGATGCGGCCCAGCAAGAGGAAGTGAAGCGCATCCGTGCGGCCATGCCCAATGCGGATCCGAAGTTGTTGGACTCTCCGGAAGCCCGCTACGCAACCTTGGAGCGTCTGGTGCGTGAAAAAGTGTGGCAAGAGGCAGGTAAAGACGCGGTACGGGTTGTTACCGACGCCCGCTTGGCCAAAGAGATTGAGTCCATACCCGCAATAGCTGCGATGCGCCGTGCCGACGGATCCCTGAATGTAGAGGCATACAAGCAATTGCTGAAAAGCAATGGAATGGAACCCGCCCAGTTTGATGCCCGCGTGCGCGATGAATTGCTGCTTCGCCAAAACGAGCAGGCCGTAGGACGTAGTGCTTTTGCGACCAAGACCGTGGCAGATTCCGCATTGAATGCGTTTTTTCAGCGGCGTGAGGTGCAGTTGGTGTACTACAAACCGGCGGATTACCTTGCGAAAGTCAAACCGACCGATACCGAAATCCAGGCGTATTACGACAGCAACAAAAGCCAGTTCCTGTCCCCGGAATCGGCTGATGTGGAGTACGTGGTTTTGAACCTGGATGCAGTGAAAAATTCTCTGACGGTCAACGAAGCCGATCTGAAGACCTATTACGAACAAAATGCCCAGCGCCTGGCTGCCAAAGAGGAGCGCAGAGCCAGCCACATCCTGATTGCCGCCGCCAAAGACGGGCCTGCTGATGCCCGGGATAAGGCCAAGGCCGCAGCCCAGGCGCTTCTGGCCAAACTGCGCGCCAAGCCCGACAGTTTTGCGGAACTCGCCCGTAAGAACTCGCAGGACGGCGGCTCTGCGGACAAAGGCGGCGACCTCGGTTACTTTGCCAGGGGCGCCATGGTCAAGCCGTTTGAAGAGGCGGCTTTCGCACTCAAAAAAGGCGAGATCAGCGAGGTCGTGGAGTCCGATTTCGGGTACCACATCATCAAGCTCGTTGATGTCAAAGAAGCCAAGCAAGCCAGTTTCGACAGCGTGCGGGAGAAACTCGAGGCCGAGTACAAAAATCAGCAGGCACAGCGCAAATTTGCCGAAGTGGCCGAAGTATTTACGAATACGGTGTACGAACAAGGCGACAGCCTCAAACCGGTTGCAGACAAGCTGAAACTCGAGATCAAGCAAGCCAGCGGCGTGTTGCGTAGTCCGCCCGCCAAGTTGCCGGGTGCCTTGTTCCAGCCCCGCGTGCTGGATGCCGTATTCAACCCCGATTCGATTGCTAAAAAGCAGAATACCGAAG
This sequence comes from Comamonadaceae bacterium, assembly GCA_947446885.1. Classification (GTDB taxonomy): domain Bacteria; phylum Pseudomonadota; class Gammaproteobacteria; order Burkholderiales; family Burkholderiaceae_C; genus Allorhodoferax. Next base: position 34,119 of record CANFHZ010000011.1, on the reverse strand, counting down.
CCATTGAGGTCGCCCCGAATACCTTGATGGCAGCCCGTGTAACCCGCCACGTACCGGTGCGCGCGTTGTCCCTAGACGAGGTGCGCAACCAAGTTCGCGACAAACTGGCCGGTGAGCAAGCCACGGCACTGGCTAAAAAGGCCGCTCAGGCTGACCTGGCAAGCTGGAAGGCGCAATTGACGCCGTCCAAACTCCCGGATGCCGTTGTGATTTCCCGTGACTCTGCTCCCAATGTCAGCAGCCTTGTGCTGGATGCCGTGCTGCGTGCCGACACCGCGAGCCTGCCGAACTGGGTGGGCATTGATACGGCTGCGCAGGGCTATGTGATTGCCCGCATCTCGCAGGTTCTACCGCGTAAAGCAGTGGACGCCAACGCGGATAAGCAGCACCGTGCCCAATTCGCCCAATGGTTGGGAAGCGCGGAGGCCGACGCCTATTACCAGCTGCTCAAGGCACGATACAAGGTGCAGATCACGGCCCCCAAACCCCAGGCCAAACCGGCCCCGCTCGCCGAAGCCGGCTAACCGACCGTATCACGGTAATCCTATTGCCTATAATCGATGCTCTGCGGTGGCTGTAGCTCAGTTGGTAGAGTCCAGGATTGTGATTCCTGTTGTCGTGGGTTCGAGCCCCATCAGCCACCCCAAATTTCCCTTTAAAATCAACGACTTACAAGGGTTGACCCCTTCTGGGGCTAATTTCGGGTTTCTGTCCTGTCTGAAACGAGGCGATCTCAGCCTCGCTTTCCAACTCAAAAAATTCAAGTAACGGCAAATTTCGGAGCTTCTTCCGAGAAATTTTTTGCCCGCCTGGATGCTGCGTCTTTTTCCCAGTGACGCGGACTCCGCGCAGATTTTTAGCAAGTGCATGCAATCATTTGTAATTTATGAAGTTGACTCCATATGGATTTAAAGTCATAATTTGATCTATGAAATGGGACGTACTTCTTCACGATGACTTTGTGGAAGAAGTGGCGGCGTTAAGCGAAGAATTGCAAGATGAATTGTTTGCTCATGCAAAGTTGTTGGCAGAGTTCGGCCCCAATTTAGGTCGCCCCACAGTAGATACGCTCAAAGGTAGTTCGCACTCAAACATGAAGGAGATGCGATTTAACTGGAGGGGTGAGGTGTGGCGCATAGCGTTTGCATTTGATCCACAGCGACAGGCGGTTTTGCTCGTCGGCGGGGACAAAGGCGGTGCCAATCAAAAGCGGTTTTATAAGCGTTTGATAGATAAAGCAGACAACCGATACAGCGAACACGTCATGACCCTAGGCTATGCAACCGAAAAGGAACCATCAAATGGCAAGGAAACTTGATAACCTCCTAGCAAACATGCCAACTCAGCGTCGCGAACGGATTGAGGGGCGGGCCATGGAATTAACCACGCTTAAAGACCTTCGCAAAGCGGCAGAGCAAACGCAAGAGGATTTGGCTTCAACCCTTGGGGTTGGACAGGACACCATTTCGCGATTGGAGAAGCGCAGCGACATGCTGCTCTCGACGTTAAGGCACTATGTGGAAGGTATGGGCGGAAAGCTTGAATTAGTAGCACAATTCCCGAACCGTCCGCCAGTAGTCATTGACCATCTTGGCATCGAAAATTCATCAAACCATTGCCGCTGATCAGACCCCGCCGTGTGCGCTCGGTTCAGGGCACTGCTTGAGCTGCTGATTCATTCACACAATTCCCCCTGCAATTTCGGGAAATATTCGTGACGTGGATCCAGCGGTCTAGGGCGAGAAATTTCAAGCTGCTGAATAGCATCGTCGAATGCTGACAGGCAGCTTCCGCCGGGAGTGTCTGAATTTCTGTGTGTGAGGCGGGATTGCTTACCCACGGTATTGGGTAAGCAAATTTCATCTTAAAGGACTTTTTTGGTGAAGCGATCTTCGTAGAGGATTGCGAACTGGTTCATCGCTTCTTTCCAGTCTCTGCTGGCACGCCCCCAACCGGTGGTGATGTTTCGCAGGGCCAGCCAAATCAACTTTGAAGCCGCATCGTCAGATGGGAAGTGCCCCCGGGTTTTGATAATCTTGTGCAGCCTGGCATTGACGCTCTCAATGGCATTGGTGGTGTAGATCACCCGCCGGATGTGTGCCGGCAAGGCGAAGAACGGAATCACCTTATCCCAGTTGCGCCTCCAGGCTGCCGCTACGGTGGGGAACTTGGCACCCCATGGACCCGCCTCAAACGCATCCAATTGCCCCACGGCTGCCTCGGCACTGGCCGCTGTGTAAATGGGCTTGATGGCTGCCGCCAGCGCCTTTCGGTCCTTCCAGCTCGCATAGTCCAGGCTGTTGCGCATCAGATGGACGATGCAGGTTTGCAGCGTGGTGGCCGGGAACACCGCACCCAGTGCCTCCTGCATTCCCTTGAGGCCGTCGGTGACGGCAATCAGAATGTCGTTGACGCCGCGCGTTTTGAGATCGTTGAAGACTTTCATCCAGAACTTGGCGCCTTCGGTGTTCTTAATCCAAAGGCCCAGAATGTCGCGCGTACCGTCAGGCTGCACGCCCAGGGCCAGATAGATGGCCTTGTTGCGTACCACCGCATCCTCACGAATCTTCACCCGCAAGGCGTCAAAGAAGACCACCGGATACATCGGCTCCAGGGGGCGTGCCTGCCAGGCTGTCACCTCGCACATCACCGCGTCTGTGACCGAACTGATGAACTCCGGGGAGACCTCCGTGGCGTACTGCTCTGCCAAAAATCCCTGAATCTCGCGCATCGTCATGCCACGTGCGTACATGGCCACGATCTTGTCGTCAAAGCCGGTGAAACGGCGTTCGTGCTTGGGGATGAGTAAAGGCTCAAAGCTGCCAGCACGGTCACGAGGAACTTCGATGCGCAGGGGGCCGTCCTCGGTCAGAACGGTCTTGCCCGTCGCACCATTGCGGTGGTTACTGGCGTCCACTGGCTTGTCAGCACCAGGGGCATAACCCAAGTGATGGGTGAGTTCAGCGCCCAAGGCCCGTTCAATCAGCGCCTTCTTGAAGGCCATGGAGGCGGCATTGACCGCCTCCGCGCTCATGGGGCCATTGACAAACTGGTCAATGAGTTCTTTGGGTATTGTTGGCAACGCCTGTGCGGCAGCGGCCTTCCTTGTATTGCTCGGCATACATGCTCCTTGGTGACATGGTATGCCTCACACACAAAATTTCTGACAGGCTCCTTCCGCCCGGTAAGCGCGTTAGCTCAGATTTTGTCCACACTTTTCAGGTAGCAGTAGCTCGGCCCCGCACCCTCCACACAAAGGGCTATGCCACGACCGCACGCCAGCGCTGATCATTAAAAGCATCTTTAAAGCCCGATTTTTCACCACAAAGACCGTTGGGAAATTTATCCGTCCCTAGAGTGCTTACTACTGGCTGCACACAGCACTTCTTCCTCTTGGATGACTATACTGTATTAATATACAGATTTTCAATCTTTCGACGCCCCGGTTCTTGCCTCCAACATTCCCTTAACGGTATCACTCATTCGCGGCCATGTACAAGCCGGTTTTCCCTCGCCAGCCGAAGATCTGGGAGCACAGCGCATCGACCTGGCCCAGCTGCTGATCAAACACTCTCAAGCCACCTATTTTCTTCGTGCCAGCGGCCACTCCATGACTGAGGTCGGCATCTTTGACGGGGACATCCTGGTGGTGGACCGCGCCATCAAACCGCGCAACACCCACATCGTGGTCGCCATCGTGGACGGAGACTTCACCGTGAAGGTTCTGAGCCAGCGCGTCGGGCGCATCAAGCTCAAATCTGCCAACCCCACCTACCCTGACATCACTCCGAAAGATGGGCAGACGATTGAGATATGGGGCGTAGTCACCAGCACCATCAAGCAATTCAATGTTTGAGAGGAGACGCTTGTGTACGCATTGGTGGACGGCAACAACTTCTATGTGAGCTGTTCTGACTGTATGAAGTTGTTAGTAATATTTAGTCATGTATTCCTGCCTTCCTGACTTCGGATTCATCGTCTCTTTGAGACGAGTAGCAGGTGGGGGTCTGGGGGAGGACGATGCCTGTTGATAACTCTGAATTGGCCCGTTGGCACTCGCTTGATGCAGCCATGGTGCTGAGAGCACTGGCTGACTATGCCAAGGAAGATCTGTCTTATGTGCCTCGGCTCAACACGCGGTCTTCCCGTTGGCATGCTTCTGTGTCGGGCAATGACTTTGAAATTCTGTGCACAGGGCCAAAATTTTGGGACGACCGAGCCAATTGCGGTGGCGGAGGCGCGCTGGATTTGGCCATGCACCTGCTTGGCATCAGTTTCAAGAAGGCAGCACGTTTGCTTGCGGAACGCAATCTATGAAGCTGCTCTTCTCGACTCGTGATCTGGAAATCGGTGGCAGGCCCATGGAAGGATTTCCTCTGCTGATTGACGACGAGTGCATGCCATTGCAGCCAGCCCAGAACTTTCTCTTGCACGCCTTGCTTGACAGCGGTTCGACGCGCAGCAAGTTGACCTGGGAAGCAGTTGGCAGACGCCTCTACGACTATTTTGCCTTCCTGAACGCCAACGGGTTGGCATGGGATCAAACCAATGCGCCAGTAGGCGCATCGCCTCTGAGTCGTTATCGAGATTGGTCGGCCGGTGAACTGAAGCTCGCGCCAAGAACCATCAACAAACGACTCGCCCTGGTTGTTCGTTTCTATGAATGGGCATGCCAGAGGGGATACATCGCAAGTTTGCCCTTCTCCTATCGACAGATCCGAGCGCATGGCAAACACGGAATGCTTGGGCATGTGAAAACAGGCGGGTCAACGGTTGAACGCGCAACCGTAATGCTCCGTGAATACCGCTCGCCCATCAAGTTCCTCACCAATCACCAAGTTCAGGTTTGCCGTCTACACCTGCACAACCCAAGCCATCGACTCCTATTCGAGTTGATGCTGCGATCCGGACTGCGATCATGCGAGGCGCGGACATTCCCGGCGAAATACGTGTTCGACCCAGCAGGACGAAAAGATCTTGTTGCGGGACAGGTGATACGCGTGGATTTGAGCCCGCAAGATTTGTCGATCAAATTTGAGCGCCCTCGAGCGGTGGACGTTCCATGGCGGCTGATGGAAGAACTCAATGCCTATAAGAATTTGGAACGCGAGCTGCGAAAAACCCGTGGTGGGGGTGAACCCGACGCTCTGGTATTGACGGCATACGGTTCTGAAATGGCCAGAACTAGCGTAGTGGGACTCTTCGGTGAACTATCCAAAAAAGTGGGGTTCCCAGTCACGGCCCACATGCTGCGCCACACCTATGCCACCTACACCTTGGCAGCGCTTCGGAAGAATCCATCATTCATGGGCGAACCGCTGTTGTATGTGCGGGATCGATTGGGCCACTCGGACGTTCAGACCACCGCCGAATATCTGCACCTGATCAATCAGTTGGAAGCGCAGCTTGTGCTCGCTCACGAGGACTTTGTCGATGGCATCCTTGGCGATGGGACTGCTGCATGAGAAAGCCAAAGTCCTACCGCGTGTCGTCAGCACACTCTGGCAACCCGCAGCCACAAACGGACCCCTCGGCGACCTTGCTCGCAGACGGTCCCGCATTCGAGCTCGAAGTCGATGCGACATCCAGCAGGAGGGTGGACTACAAGGACTATTTGGGCAGAGGCATTGACGCGTGGGTGTGGGCTGGTCTTGCCGCGTTGCGATCGGTTGCTGATTCTGGAACGGTTGCGCGGAAAACAATCCTCAACTATGCCGGTTCCGGCTGGCCCAGATGGCTCGACTTTTTGATTACATCGAAAGGACCTGCCGACCCCAAACACATGCGGCCGGAGCACATAAATGGCTTTGTAGCCTGGCTCACCCGCAGGTATCCCGCCAAAACGAGCGCTCGCACAAATTACGCTCATCTAAAGCCGATGCTGATTGCCATTTGCAATCTTGGGCTGGGTCCGAATGATGTCGAGAGGCTGTTTCCGGTTAAGGCCTTCAGCGATAAGGCGGCAAATCGCCATAGCGCCAAAGCGTTGTCGAATACGGAAATCCTTCGCTTGGCAGCAGCGTTGAAAATGGACTTGGTCGCGATCCACCGCAGTGAATTCAGTGGTCCCGATTCCGAAGCGCTGGCCGTGGCATTTCTGGTGATCGCGTTGCGCACAGGAATCAACACCACTCCTTTGCTCGAAGCCACACGGGATTGTCTGTCGCCAAATCCATTCGTTCCCAACATGGTGGTGATGCAGACCTTCAAGCGGCGTGGAAAAGGCCAGCAAGCAAACCCCATGCGTCAATCTGATGGCAACCTGGGCACAACCGTTGTGCCCATGGACGGCGTTGCCGTGTTGCGAGGGGTGATCGCTAGGACGGAACACCTATGCGCAGAAGCTCCACCCAAAATCCGAGATCGGATATGGCTGTATCGATCCCGATCACGAAAAGTCCAGGGGGACTTGTTGGCGCTGGGCGAAAGCACCTTGAGAGTTGGGATCAGGAAATTTGTCTCACGGCATGGGTTGCTTGGCGACGACGGAAAACCATTGGAACCAACCCCGAATCGCCTGCGCAAGACCATGGAGGCCAAGCTTTGGAAGCTCAGCGATGGCGATTTGATTGCGGTAGCTGCCGCCATCGGTCATTCCCCACATGTGGCAGATCAACACTACCTTAGCCTGACTGAAGACATGAAGGTTGATGCGGCGCGCTTTGTTGGGCTGGCCTTGCCGGAGATTTTGCGTGGCAGCGAGGCTGTGAAATCCAACATGCCGGTGTCCATTAGAAAGACCGTTCAAAACACGCCCGTTGGGAGATGCGCAAGCTCCTTGGATGGAAATCGCGCGCCCAAAAATGGCGTTGACCACTGCGACCGTTTTACCGAATGCCTGACCTGTCCGACCTATGTGGTGGTAGGGAGCGTCAAGGACTTGCACCGCTTGTTCAGCTTCCAACTGTTTCTTCAATCTGAAATTGACTACATGGTTGGACCAGACATGGAGCCTTGGCGCGACCACAAACGTGAATTGATGGCGCTGATCGATCGATTCACCGCTGCGAAGTTCGCCCGCTCTGTTGTGGAGGAAGCAAAGTCTTTGGCCAGCACGAAGCCACATCCATTCTGGGCGGCGCGTATGAGGGCCGTCACGCATGCGAACGGGGGAGCCTATGCTGGATAACTTGGCCATTCTCGCCACACAGCACCATGTCAGACCTTCCGATCTAACCCACGCGGTGGTAAGCGAAGTGATCGATGACCATGGGCATAAGTATGTGCTCAGTCGCTTTGACGATGCGAGGTGGGATTTGACCCCTTACTTCGAGCAGTCCAACGTTCCAGAGTCCATGAAAACCATCGTCTGGCCCGTGGACGTGCCGCCAGCACTTCTCAAGGACGCAAAAGCCGCATTTTTTGCATGGTTCAAGGAAGGTCGGCCGGGCTACAAGGCTGCGATTGCCAGAACTATTTTTATTGCCGCAGTTAGCGCGGGCCCGCTCCTTCGATGGCTGGCACAGCATGGTGTTGAATCCTTCGATGAGATCAAGCCACTGCACCTGTCGACCTACCGCCAGTCGTGCAAGGAAGAAGGCCTTCGGCCAAGGGGGATCAAATCCAGACTTGAAATTGTCGACTTGGCGTGGGTCTTTCGGGATCACCTGCATGAGCCACCCAGTCAATATCCATGGGGTGAAATTCCATTTGCGTCCTACTGTGGCGTTATGGGCCATGAGATCAGATCGTCGGCGGGATTGGGCGTGGGTAAAACGCCCGTGATTCCACGAGAGGTGCAAAGCGCGCTGTTTCTTCATTGTGAGCGCATATTCAACCAGGCGGAAAATTTGCTCAGACAGCGCGACATAGGCGCCCTTGGCCCGTCCACTGAACCCATGCGCGACTTGCGCGATGCGTGCCTTTACCTGCTCTCCATCACATCGGGAATGCGCAATGATGAGGCGATCGGCATCGAGGTGGGAGCGGGTCGGCGCGAGCTGCGCGACGGAGTCGAATATTGCTGGGTCACCTCGGTTGAGCACAAGACTGGAAAAGGCCGTGTTGAATACATGGTGCCTCCGATGACGCTCAAAGTCGTTGAGGTCCTGGAGCGCTACTCCGAACCATTGCGCGCCGCTCTCAAAGTGGAGATTCAGGCGCTTGAAGCATCCATCGCTCAAATGAGGTATGCCGCAGCACGCAGGGATCTGGTCAAGCGACTCAATCAAGCCAGAGGGGATGTGCAGCGGGTCTTCCTGGGGGTGATCTATGGCAAATACAACCAGATCACCGCATTGAGTGGTGTGGCATCGCGCGTGGCCATGTTGCGTCTGGCCAGTAAGGCTGGGCAGGAGTGGAAACTCAGTCCCCACCAATGTCGTCGCACTTACGCCAGAACCTTTGTGGAGTCCAGGATGGGGCGCCAATCGCTGGTGTTTCTCAAATGGCAGTTCAAGCATTCGAGCATCAGCATGTCCCAGCTCTATGCCTCGAACCCGGCTCAGGATCCTGCCCTTTACGAAGACATTCTGACCGAGTATTTCGACATCAAGAAGGATCTGTTGGAGAGCTGGAGCAGTCCGGATCAGCGCCTGAGCGGCGGCGCTGGCCGGAAAATCCTTGAAATGAGGGCAAGCGCCGTGCCTGACCGCGAGCGACTTGTGGCCAGCACGGCCATGCAGATCAACATTCGCGCAACGGGACATGGTTGGTGCATTGCACAGGACTCAGGTTGCGGTGGCGCCGGCCTTTATGAAAGCACCCGATGTGTGGATTGCAAGAACTCGGTCATCGACGAAGAGCACATCGCCATGTGGCAAGGCATCCATGAGCAGCATCGGGAAATGCTGGATCTGGACGACTTGGGGCCAGTCGCCAACGCGCGCATTCGCCGCGATCTTGCGCTGTCGGCCAAAGTGATCGCAGACTTTGGCGTGACGGCGAATGGCGGGACCGCCGATCCAATCATTTGAAAGTCACTGAACATGAGTCCATCAGCATCGAGCGGATCAGCCGCCACCAGAAGCCGCAAGCTGACGGAAAAGCGCCTCAGAGAGGCCATTGATCGGGTCCAACATTCGGGGGAAAAGGTCAGCATCTCGGCGGTCGCCAAAGCGGCGGAGGTCACCCCTGCGCTGATCCACAACACCTACCCCGACATCGCCGAGAGAATCCGTGGTGTCGTTGGGAAATCTACCCGATTGCAGCGGGACGCGAAGCATGAAGCCCTGATCAAAGAGAAAGAGCGCAACCGCGACCTGCGCGCCGAAGTTGAACGTTTGCGTCATGAGACTGCGAAACTGGCCTCGATCAACTTAACCCTTTTGAGCAAGCTCGCCGTATACGAAGAGACAGTAAAAGGCAAGGTCGTGTCCTTTGCAACCCCGACGATCGCCTCAAGGTAATCACATGCTTGCCTTGATTGACGCGTCGAACTTTTATGTCAGCTGCGAGCGCGTGTTCCGCCCCAGTTTGAATGGTCGACCAGTCGTTTCGCTTTCCAATAATGACGGTTGCGCCATAGCGCGCAGCAACGAGGCCAAGGCCCTCGGCATCAAGATGGGGCAGCCCTGGCATGAGATACGGCACCTGGAAGAAGAGGCAGGACTAATTGCGCTTTCCGCAAACTTCGCCCTCTATGGCGACATGTCAAATCGGATGATGAGCATTGCGGCGGGACTGGGGCCAACGCAGGAGATCTACAGCATTGACGAGTCGTTTATAGGGCTTGATGGCGTTCGTGGCGACCTCACCAAACGGTCATGGGCGATTCGCTCGCGAATTCTTCAATGGACCGGCATACCCTGCGGCATCGGCATTGGACCGACAAAGACGTTGGCTAAGCTTGCAAATCACATCGCAAAAACGGCTGACCGCAAGCCCGGTAGCTACCCTGAGTGCATGGCGACGGTTTGCAACCTGGAAGCTCTGACCACATCCGATTTGGATGCCTTGTTCGCTGCCACCGAAGTGGGTAGAGTTTGGGGTGTCGGTCGCCGCATCGGACAGCAACTGCGGGACGCGGGGGTGAATACGGTCCTCGACTTGACCCGGCTGAGCCCGTCCATGGTTCGCGGTCGCTGGGGTGTTGTGTTGGAGCGCACCGTGCGTGAACTTCAAGGTCAACCCTGCATTGGATTGGAAGATGCACCTCCCGCCAAGCAGCAAATCGCCTGCACCCGGAGTTTTGGGCACCCGATCACCGAGCTCCCGGATCTCATCGAGGCGATCAGCGAATTCGCAAGTCGTGCTGCTGAAAAGTTGCGACGTCAATCCAGCCAAGCCGGACAGATACTTGTATTTGCGCACACTTCGCCGTTCCGACCCGGTCCACGTTTCTCGAAGAGCGTCGTTGTTCCACTTCGGCGACCCACGGCGGATAGTCGTTTGCTGGTGCAGTCAGCAGTGGCTGGAGTCAGGCAAATTTACCAACCGGGTTACCGGCTATCAAAGGCAGGAGTCATGTTGATGGATTTGGCCAACGATGCCCTGACGCAAGGTGAGTTGGAACTCGAACCCGTCGAGACCCGCGACCGCACGAAATTGATGATGGCCATGGATGCGTTAAATGGCCGATATGGCCGAGGCACAGTCCATGTCGGGAGCGCGGCCCGCCAGCACACTCAGAGTGACTGGTCAATGCGACAGGAGCGCCGCACACCGCAATACACAACCAATTGGAGTGACATGCCCGTTGCTAAGGCCTAGCCGGGAAAAATCAGTGCGTGGCTGGAGTCGTGGTCTTCGAGGCAGCATCGAAACCACCCTTTGTCCGCCACTCGTCAAAGCCGCCTTGCAAGATGCGCAGGTTGTCCCATCCGGCCACCCGCATGGCAAAACCGGCCTGCGCCGATAGTGATCCACTGTTGCAATAGATCAGCACGGGCTTGTCCTTCGGGATCGAGGCGCGCTTGGCGAGGACTTGGCGCCATTCGATGTTGATGGCCCCCGGTATGTGGCTCTTTGCGAACTGAGCGGCATCGCGGGCGTCGATGACCAAAAACTTCTTCCAGTCATCTTTGGGGATTTGCTCGGCGAAGATCACCCCGCCGCCATAATCCACAAACTCCAAGTAGGCCTCCATTTCGTCAATGGCCTGAGCTTTGTCCGCCCATACGGCGGGAGTGAAGGCCAAGGTGGCACATGCCAAGGCGAGCGTGATTGTCGAGCGAAGTTTCATGGTGCTTTCTGTTGAAGTAAATTCATTGCGCGGGGTTCAGCCGGGGATGCGTCTCCTCGCCCAGCCACCAGAGCAAGGCGCCGGAGGCGAACATAGATACGGCGACGAACCAAAAAGCCGATTGCATCTGGCCTGTGAAATGCGCAGCCAGACCCAGACCGAGCGCACCGATGCCATAGCCTAGATCGCGCCAGAAGCGATAAATGCCGATGGCAGATCCGCGCCAGGACGGATGCGAGATGTCTGCAACCGCCGCCGACAGATTGGGATACAGCAAAGCCATACCAAAGCCAGACACGGCAGCCGACGCGGCCCACCAAGCGACACCGTCGCCGAGCATCATGGCCGCCACGCCCGCACCGCAAATCCACATGCCCCAGACGTTGAGCCGGTGTCGCCCGACGCGGTCTGAAAGCCTGCCGGTGAAGAGTTGCGAGCCGCCCCAGACGAAGCCGTAGAAGCCGATGATCCATCCCACGTTGGGCAGGCTCACGCCTTTTTGATACAGGAAAACCGGGTAAAAAATCCACACCAGAGCATCGACAAACTTCTCCACCAGTCCCGCCTGACTCAAGGCCATCATGCGTTTATCCCGCCAGCTCATGAGCGTGAAAATCTCCTTAGTGGAAGGGTTGCTGGAAACACCCTGGGGATAACGGGGGCGCAGAGTTTGCGTTGTGCCTGGAGCGTGCTTTGCCGCTTCTGCCTTGGCCCATGGAAGAGTGTCCTTGACCCATAGCTGCGTTAGAACCAAGGCGATGACGATGACGGTCATGCCAAAAATAAGAATTCCTTGCCGCGCGCCGAAATGCGATGCCATGTAGGCCGTCGCAATGCCTGCAAGGGCCACACCCACGTAGCCAGAGAACTCGTTGAGCCCGAGGGTCAGACCGCGCTCTTCCAATCGTGTGATGTCGAGCTTGGAAGTCTGGGTCATCGACCATGTCAGTCCCTGGTTGACACCCAATAGGACTGTAGCTGCAACGACCCAACTCCAATTGGGCGCGAACCAGATCATGACTGGGATGGGCAGTGCGACCAACCACCCCAGTAGCAGAACTTGCTTGCGACCGATGCGCTCAGAGAGGCGCCCTGCAACAAAGTTCATGGCCCCCTTGACCAAGCCAAAGGCAACCACGAAAGAGCTCAGCAATACAAATGAGTTCTTGGGCACACCAAAGTCTGACTCGGCGAGCGCAGGCACGACCGTGCGGGTCATGCCAATGGTGAGGCCCACCAACAACACCTGCAAGAGCTGGTGAATGAATTGGCTCTTGTTGTGGCGGATGCCGTGCTTCAACTCCATAGCAGGATCAGGCCGCGATGTTGGTGGCGACGATCTGGTCCATATTGGCCGGGCGCGCGGGAATGTTGGAAGTCAGTTCGGTCACGAAGGCGTCGCGATCCATTGCCAACAAGGGATTCCAACGCTTCTCAAAACCAATGGTCGAAGACGGTTTGCCAGACAGGCCCACACCGCAGGCGCTGCCCGCTTGATGGCCTGGAAAAATCTCCACTCCAAAGGCAAGCTCAAGAGTTTGGCTCCCAAACTGTCGAAAAGCATGCCCGCCATCTCGTGCTCGCGCCCCGCCAGGTCTGGGCGCCCAGTGGCCCCAACAAACAAGGTGTCACCCGTGATGACAAACCAGGGCTCGGGACCGCGCCGCGCGTCCGACACCAGCAGGCACATGCTGTCGAGCGTATGACCCGGTGTGTGCAGGACTTTGATCTTGACGTTACCCAAATCAAGCATTTGGCCGTCCACCAAGGGCTCGTAGTCGAACTTCACTAAGGTGCGAGCGCTCTCGTGCAGGCAATAGTGCGCGCCAATGCGCTTGGCCAATTCCCTGCCTCCGGAGTAGTGGTCAGCATGGACATGAGTGTCGATGACGTAGGCTATGCGCACGTTCGCTTGGGCAGCTTGTTCGATGAACCAGTCTTCATCGCCTGCGACCACATCGACAGCAGCGGCGATGGCGTGGCCAGCGCATCCAAAGAAATAGGACAGTGAAGATTCTTTGGTTGGGAGTTGTTTGAAGAACATGATTGGCCTCTTAAAAAACGAGAACTTTGTCGGCTTCCAGCGTCCAGTCGGCGAGCTGGGCCAGCGTAGAGCGCTTGGCGCCCTCGATCACTTCGGATTCGGCCAGGCCGCGCGCATCCATGCAGGTGCCGCACAGCCCAACCTCGCCTTTGCGGATGACCTTGGAGAGCATGAGCTGGGTGTTGTAGTAGCCCTCGGGCACCTTCTGGTGATCCTTGGCGCACCCGACCGCGTCGGCCATCAGGAACACACGAACATGAACGTCCTCCTTGGCGGCGAGGGAGCCCGCTAGGCGCAGCGCGTTGTAGGCGCGTTCGTTGCCATAGGGCGCGTCGTTGACGACAGAAAGAATGGAGCTCATGGGGATTCCTTGGTTTCAATCGGCATGCCAGCGGATGTCCATTCGGCTACGCCGTCCAAAAGCTTGCTGACCTTGCGGCCTTTGGATTTGAGCAACTGAGCCGCTTCTTCCGAAAACAGGCAGAAGGGGCCGCGGCAGTAAGCGACGATTTCCACGCCCTTGGGCAACTCAGCAATGCGCTTTGCTATCTCATCCAAAGGCATGGACCTGGCAAATGGGAGATGGGCATGATCGAACTCCGCACGCGGGCGCACGTCGATCACAACGATTTCGCCGCGCTTGGCTTGTGCCATGAACTCTTTGCGGCTGACGCTGGCCAGCTTGTCGGGGGCGGAGGCGATCTGGTCGAGCGCGACTTGGAGTTCGACCAGGTGCTCTTGGGCGACTTCGCGCATGGATACCCAAAGGTTTGCAACGTCAGAGCCGCTCAGCCGGTAGTGGACGAACTTGCCCTCTTTGCGCGAAGCAACCAAGCGGGCCTCTCGGAGGACTTTCAAATGCGCGCTGGCAAGCTTGACTTCGATAGAGAGCAGCTCGGCCAAGGCTTCGACAGAATTCTCACCTTGGGCCAGCAGCTCCAGCAACTCAAGCCGCTTGGGGCTCGATGCGGCTTTGCCAATGCGGGCGACTTGTTCGTAGAGGATGTCTTTAATTGCGCGGTTTTCCATTCTGATATTCTAACGAATGTTAGAATATTATGCAAATCAAAGCTTGCTTTGGAGGCTCCCAAGGGGCGAAAAAACTGCAATGTGAAAGATCTAAGTTTGTGGTCCAGCCGAAATGCCAAGGTTGCGGGTTTCAGAGGAATGTCGTTACCGTCAAATACACTAACGCGTCGAACGCGATTGGCCCGTCCGGCAAGAGAGACTTGCGCCCCAATACACCACTAAGTTCTGCGATTTGCCTGCGGCACGCGCCTAGGTCTTAACGACTGGCTGCAAAACAATCACGGACATTCCAGCAAGCGCGATGCAGGCGCCGAGCACGTCCCATGGCGTCGGCGAGACACCATCCACAACACGAAGCCACACCAGAGCGACCGCGATATACACACCTCCGTAGGCGGCATAGGTTCTGCCTGCCGCACTGGGGTGAAGAGTCAGCAGCAAAGCAAAGAGTGCAAGCGAGAGTGCCGCAGGAATCAACAACCAAGCCGTTTTATCCTGCTTGATGACAAGCCACGGCAAGTAGCAACCCAAGATCTCCGCAATCGCAGTCGCGACGAACAGCAAAGTGGTTTTTGCGAAATTCAAAGGTGTCAGTCCCAGTGTTGAAGGTTGAGTCGATTCATCATATCGGTGAAAGCCGCTTTCACCGTGATCATGCTGATCAAGTGTGTTGACGCAAGCTCCTTCGATTTATATGAAGCCAGCTACTCCCCGGTGACGGACCGAGTATTAGGCAAAATATTCAGTTCACGGTGAGCTGCATCAAAGCTTGGAAGCCCATGAGAACCGCAACTAAAGCCATCAAGCCGCTGGAAAAATAGGGCATCTTGCGTGCCAAGTCACTGAACCGGCCGTTGCCAATCCGTTTACCAACTTGGCGCGCGCCCCACGCGGCGATCACTCCTACGCTCACCAAAGAAATAGCCAACCCCAGGCTGAAGCTGGCAACCATGACGGCACCCAGCGTGAAACGCTTCAAGTGCAGGCAGATCATCAGTATGGTCACCGATGCGGGGCAAGGCACCAGGCCACCTGTCAAGCCAAACATCGCAATCTGCCCTGTGGTCACCTTCTGACCAACGAACCGGCGCTTGATGTCCTCGGCATGGGCGCGCTCATGGGCATCCTGATACGTCCCATCGCCTCCCAGTAAGTCATCGGCAACATCATGGTGGTGGTGACCATGATGATGGTCTCCATGTGCGTGGTCATGATCGTCCTCAGAAAAACTGACTTCAAAGCGATGGATGTGGTCACCATGCCCCATGCTCACAACCGCCTCAAATTCATGGGGTTCGGGAATCTCCTGAAGGGATTCCAGATAGATGCCAGAGACTTTGAGTTCAAAGGCTTGCTTCGTCCCGTCCGGGCGGAGGGTCTCGATAGAAACCTTATCGTGGTCATCAAACCCTTTTACAGCCATCGCGTTGTCGTAAGCGTGGACGCGAAACCGGGGAGGAACACCTGTCTCAAAGACTTCAAGTTCAACAATTCCGTGCCCTGTGTTGATGATCTTGCCGCCGTGTGGCGCATGTTGTTGAGCTTTTGCGGCCAACTCATCGCGGCGCGTGCGCATAAACATCCAGATGGATACGCCGATGACCACCACAGCGGACAGAAGCATGAGATAGGGTTCAGCCTGTTCTGCAATCAATTCGTTTCCGAACTTCAAGGCAATAGCGGCAAGGGCCCACACGATCAACGAATGGGAAAATGCAGCGCAGAGTCCCAAAAGTGCGGCTTGGCCGACCGAGCCTTTAACTGCGATGATGAACGACGCCATCATGGTTTTGGAGTGCCCAGGCTCCAGGCCATGCAATGCGCCCAGCAAAATGGCCGTTGGAATGAAGATCCACAAGTTCGTGGCGCCCTGTTGAATGAGTTCTGCGATGGGTGGCATGGGGTGATTCTGGAAGATAGCGTCGCTTGATTAGCGGCAGGATTGATACTATACCCCAGTATGATATATTGACAAAAAAAAGGAAAATGACATATGGCTCACACGATCAAAGGCAAGGCCAAACTGCTCACCCGCGTGCGCCGCATTCGCGGCCAGTCCGACGCCTTGGAGAAGGCGTTGGAGTCAGAGGCCGATTGCGCGGCCATCCTTCAGCAGATCGCTGCGATTCGTGGTGCGGTCAATGGCTTGATGTCCGAAGTTCTGGAGCACCATTTGCGCGATCACTTGGGCTCGGAGGCCACCGATGCGGCTCAGCGCGGTCGTGATCTTGAAGAGGTCGTGGCAGTGCTCAAGTCCTATATCAAATAAAACATTGGGCGTGGCTAAGGTTGCGAAAAACTGTTAGCGGTCAAAATCGGCCTAAACCTAATGCAGATAAGACCTACTAACTGTTAGGGTCATTCAGAAGAGTTGCGAACGCATCTTTCGGCCAAGTCTGAACGGTATTGCAGCCGTTGTGCTCAGTAACAACGACGGCTGTGCCATAGCACGCTCAAACGAGGCAAAAGCATTGGGTATCAAGATGGGTGCGCCATGGTTTCAGATCAAGCACTTGACGGACTCACACGGCTTTGTAGGTCGTTCTTGTTTGCCGGGCAGTTGATTGCCCTGGGATGATGACAAATGCCACACGAGTTCTGCCCTGGTTCCTCGCTGGTCACAGCAAACGGGATGAAGCGACAAGGTGCGACTACGCAGCCTTTCTTAGATTTCCTCAATACGTGCTATTTGAATAAGTGATCAGGGTTAACCCTAGTCTTGGTTATGATCATGATTAATGGGTTTTTCCCATTCGATAGTTTTCATCAACCAAGCAAAGGAATTTTCCATGTCGATCATCAACACACGTGTTCAACCTTTCAAGGCCCAGGCTTTCCACAATGGCAAGTTCGTTCAGGTTTCAGACGAGACATTCAAAGGCGAGTGGTCGGTTCTGATTTTCATGCCGGCCGCATTTACCTTCAACTGCCCCACCGAAGTGGAAGATGCGGCTGACAACTACGCGGAATTCCAGAAGGCGGGTGCTGAGGTCTATATCGTCACCACGGACACCCATTTCGCGCACAAGGTGTGGCATGAGACATCTCCTGCGGTTGGCAAAGCCAAATTCCCCCTGGTAGGTGATCCTACGCACCAACTGACCCGCGCTTTTGGCGTGCACATCGAGGAAGAAGGCCTGGCACTGCGCGGCACCTTCATCATCAATCCGGAAGGCCTCATCAAGACCGCTGAAGTGCACGACAACGCGATTGCCCGCGATGTGAAGGAAACCGTTCGCAAGCTCAAGGCTGCCCAGTACGTTGCCAACAATCCAGGACAAGTGTGCCCTGCCAAATGGAACGAAGGCGCAAAAACCTTGACCCCCTCGTTGGATCTGGTTGGCAAGATCTAAGCAGGGTATCTCCAAAAAAGGGGGTGCGGTTTCCGCGCCCCTTTTTTCCCGCCGCAATCCGGTATTTCGCGAATCACAGGACATTACATGCTCGACGCTGCCATGAAAATCCAGTTGCAAGCCTATTTGCAAAACTTGCGCTCCCCCATTCGTTTGATTGCCACATTGGATGGCAGCGAAAAGAGCATGGAGTTGCGAGAACTCTTGCACGACATCGCATCGCTCTCGGACAAGGTGCGTGTGGATGAGTCGGGCACGGACGCGCGCAAGCCGTCCTTTGTGGTGGCCAAAGAAGGTGAATCGCGCGGAGTGTGTTTTGCAGCCATTCCGCTGGGCCACGAGTTCACATCACTGGTTCTGGCCTTGTTGTGGACAGGCGGTCATCCGCCCAAGGTGGAACCGCAAGTGCTGGAGCAGATCAAAGGACTGGACGCCCATTTGAAATTCGAGGTCTATATGTCCTTGTCGTGCCATAACTGTCCCGACGTGGTGCAGGCAGCGACCTTGATGGCCGTGTACAACCCCAAGATTGAGACCACGGTGATTGACGGTGGTTTGAACCAGGCCGAAGTCGAAGCACGCCAGGTGATGGCCGTGCCCATGGTCTACATGAATGACCAGGTTTTTGGCGCCGGGCGCATGAGTTTGGAAGAAATTCTGGCGCGCCTGGATGTCAACGCAGAGGGGCGTGAGGCCCAAAAATTAAACGCGAAAGACCCTTTCGACATGCTGATTGTGGGTGGCGGCCCTGCGGGCGCGGCAGCTGCCGTCTATGCCGCGCGCAAGGGTATTCGCGTGGGCTTGGCTGCAGAGCGCTTTGGCGGCCAAACCAACGACACCATGGCCATCGAAAACTACATTTCGGTGCTGGAAACCGATGGTCCTCAATTTGCGGCTGCACTGGAAAGCCAGGTTCGGCACTATGAGGTGGACATCATGAACTTGCAGCGTGCGGAAAAAATCGTTCCTGCGACGCAGCCCGGTGGCTTGGTGCAGGTGCACATGGAAAACGGTGGTGTGCTGCGTGCGCGCAGTGTGGTGGTGTCCACTGGTGCGCGCTGGCGCAACATCAATGTGCCGGGCGAAGACACGTACAAAAACAGAGGCGTGGCCTATTGCCCGCATTGCGATGGCCCCTTGTTCAAGGGCAAGCGCGTGGCGGTGATCGGCGGCGGTAACTCCGGCGTTGAGGCGGCCATCGATTTGGCTGGGCTGGTGCAGCACGTGACCTTGCTTGAGTTCGCTGATGCGCTCAAGGCCGACGCGGTGCTGGTGAGTAAGCTCACAAGCCTGCCCAATGTGAGCGTGCGTGCCAACGCGCAGACCACTGAGATCACCGGTGATGGTCAAAAGGTCAACGGTTTGCGTTACAAAGACCGGGCTACCGGCCTCGTGCAGGATGTGGCGCTGGAGGGCGTGTTCGTGCAAATCGGCTTGGTCCCCAATACCGAATTTCTCAAGAACACCCTTGCGTTGAGCAAGTACGGTGAAATCGTGGTCGATGCGAAGTGCCACACCAATGTCGCCGGCGTATTCGCAGCAGGCGATGTGACCACGGTTCCTTACAAGCAGATTGTCATTGCTGCGGGGGAGGGCGCGAAAGCGGCGCTCAGTGCATTTGACTATTTGATACGCACACCGGCGGCCAGCACTTCGGTGGTGGAGGAGCAGGCGCTCGCTTGATGGGATAGAGGGCAAAGGGCATTCACTGCCCAGCAGCAAGGTATAGGCCGCAGGTCTGGTGCTAGAAAATGCTGCTGCTGATCACACACGCAGCGCTTGCAACCGCGGTTAGTACCAGGCGCATACGCAGCCATTCTTGTAATCCATACCGGGGATAGACCCGGCGGTCGACCAAAAAGCATAGCCAGAGCGTCGCGGCAAGCAGCAGCGAACCAAAGGCGGGCAGTACCACGAGCGACATCCATCCGAGCAAGCTGGGTGCAACCCCCCAACCGAAGAGCAGGGTGTCAGCGGGACTTTGCCGCATGGCGAATCCCCAATGGATTGCGCCCAGAAAGCTGACGATGGTCACCGCATACGCGCGCAAGGCAAACGCTGCCAGGGCTTGATCTGGGGGCGTCAGCGCCAAAGCCATTGCAGCAAGCGCGAGGAACGGAACAAGACCGGCATAGCCCAGCAATTGGGCAATACGCGGTAAGGGATGTTGTACAGGGATCATGTTGCAGAAGAGAGAAAAAGTACGCCTATGGAAGTGATTTTTTCAACGCCAATTCAACCGGCAAGCGGTGAGCCGAGGAAATCCAGCATCGTTTCCCCAAATGCCTCTGGATGTTCAAAATAGGGAAGTGCGCCAGAGTCAAAGACGGTAAAGCGCCAGTTGCCGCACGCGGCAAATCGTTGCTTTCCCCGGTAGTCAACAAAATCGCCGCGTACACCGTGGCTCATCCAGACCGGTAGGCGAAGCCGGTCGTAGACCGTGGTGATGTCGGCGCTGAACATCTGGGCCGATAAAAAGCACAAGGGCGCATGTTCCGCACCGGGCTGTTGCGTAGTCCAGACCGCATACTGGTACATGGCTTCATCAATCGCGCGGGAGCCCCAGGTCTTGTTCAGAAAATAGCGAATCACCCCTGGTCGCGTGAGGCCCTTAAACAAAAGGCGGCCCCATCCGGGGCCTTTCAAAATAGACCGTAACCAGGTCTGCCCATAGGTGCTTCCCTCTTGTGCTTGGCGCAACTTGAGGCCGGACATACCCGTGGGACTGACCAAGGTCAGGGTACGGAAATTTGCGGGTTGTTCCATTGCCGCACGCGCCAGAAATTCACACGATAAGGATGCAGCCATGGCGTCAATGGCTGCGTCGCCATGCTGCGCGCGGATGTAGGTGACTAAGTCCCCAATCGCATCGGTCATGAGGCGGGGTGTGTACAGGCGGTCTGAGCGTTCCGATGTGCCGTAACCCGGCAGATCGATGGCATACACCGTACGGTTCCGGCTCAGCAAATCGAATAGCGGTCGAACTTCGGCCGCACTTGCTGCAGCATTGACGGAGTGAACCAACAGAATGGGCTTGCCATGCCCTTTGACGTAGGCACTCAGGAGGCCGTTTTTGCTAGGGATGGAACACAGCTGTCCGTTGAGTGCGCGCACAGGGGGCTTTCGGTAGATGAGGGTATGCTGGAAGTTGATCGGCGGGTAGCAGGTTTGCTGATGACGCTGGCCACTACAGATGGTCGTGTCGACCTGCCGGTGCATTATGCGAGAGGGCGTCGAACCTGCGCCGCGCCGAACGCATCGCCCTCAAGCAAAAAGATATTTCATGGTGAGTCATGCAAGCCTTTTACAGTGATCAGTTTGTTCTGCCCCTACCGGCTGGACACCGGTTTCCCATGGCGAAGTACGCGATGTTGCGCGATGCGGTGGCGCACCATCTGCCTGCGGTTCAACTCCTGCAGGCCCCAAGGGCCAGCGATGCCGAGCTGACGCGGGTGCATACGCCAGCGTATGTGCAGGCGATTGCCGATGGCACAGTGAGCGCAGCAGTGATGCGCGAGATTGGCTTTCCCTGGAGTGAGGCCATGGCAGAGCGGGCACGGCGCTCGGTCGGAGCGACAGTGGCCGCTGCCCGTTCGGCCTTGCGCTGGGGTATCGGAGCCAGCCTGGCGGGGGGCACCCACCATGCCTATGCTGACAAGGGCGGCGGTTTTTGCGTTTTTAACGATGTGGCCGTCGCAGCCCGTGTCTTGCAGGCTCAGCGCGCCCGCGAGGGCAGGTCCTTACAGGTAGCGGTGATTGATCTCGATGTGCACCAGGGCAATGGAACGGCGCGAATTTTCCAAGGCGATGGCAGTGTGTTCACCTTGTCGATACATGGTGAAAAGAATTTTCCATTTCGCAAAGAAGCGGGCGATATCGATGTCGGTTTGCCCGATGGTTGCGGTGACGCGGACTACCTGGCCGCTTTGGATATTGCTTTGCTGGAGTTAGACCAGCGGTGCAATCCTGACTTCGTATTTTTTCTGGCCGGGGCCGACGCCTTCGAGGGCGACCGGCTGGGTCGTCTCAAGCTCACGCCCGCAGGCATGCAGGCGCGGGATCAGCAGGTATTCGATTGGTGTCTCGCGCGGGGTATTCCCGTGGTGTTGCTGATGGCAGGAGGCTACGGCGTGCGCATTGAGGAGACCGTCGCACTGCAACTCGAAAGCTTTCGGCAGGCATTGCATGTTTGGAACAAACTCCAGGATGCGAGTCGCACGCCGCGCCGGAGACCGTCCGCCCATAGTCCGTAGCCGCAGCACGGCGATGGCATCAGAAATCGGTCAGCGATTGGGCAATCGGTATCGCTGCAGGGGCGAGCGTCAAGCCCCGAATATCGCTGGGAGCGAGCCAGCGCATCTTGTCATGCACGCTCAGGGTGATCTTGCCTTGGACAATCTCCGTCTCTATCGCCACCAGCTTGATCGAGCCGCTCTCGTACGCGTGATCACAGACTGCGACGACCGGGCCGGCTTTGGTCGCGATGTCCAGGAGTGCAAACAGCTCACGCTCCAGGCACTCTTGAATGGTCTCAGGGTGTTCTACCGGGCCGCCTGGAAATTCCCACAAGCCGGCCAGCATGTCGCCGGCCCCGCGACGGACTACCAGAATGTCCTCGCCATTCCTGATGATGGCTGCGGTCATAAGTTTCATTCAGGCATACCGATCATAGGTTTGTGCAGCGGTGGCGATGGTGATCCACCACGCACGAAGTTGCAAAGCGCCACCGTATCACACACACCGGCACACGAATACAAAAGGGGCCGCATGAATGCGGCTAACTGATGGCAGAGCGCGAGGGAGCCTGATCAGGTTCCGATGATTCCGCCAGCGGCGTTCACGACGGTTCTGAATTCACGCGTGACAGAGGGGGCGTTTTTGGTGCCACGCTATCGCGTGCTACCAAATTGGCTCCGACAAGAATTTTGACGGCCGGTTGGCGTTCATCCGCATTGATCATTTCATCCAGAAGGCGTATTGCCAGATAACCAATTTTCGTCTTGGATACATCAATTGTCGTCAGCGGCGGCTCCATAGTGGCGCTCATGGGTAGGTTGTCAAAGCCAATCACCGAGATGTCTTGTGGAATGCGTATATTGAATTCCCGTAGTGCCTTGATACAGCCGTAGGTGATGACGTCATTGGTGCAAAAGTAGCATTCAGGCACGACCAGCCCGTTATGGAGCTTGGCCAGCATGTCCTGGTAGGCGCCCTCGTAGGTGGAGTCCACGGTGACGATATCGCGGGTGTTGTAGCCCAAGCCAAAAGCTTTCATTCCCTCCATAAAGGCTTCTTTGCGCAGCTGGAAGTTCACGGTTTGCACATTGCTGGCGATGAAGCCAATGTTTTTGAAACCGCGCTCTACAAAGTAGGCAATGATTTTGTACACCGCATCCTTGTTGTTCATGTTCACGAAGTTGCATTCCACGACGTCGTAAAAAGAGTCAATCACCACCAAAGGGGTGGGCAGGGCTTGCAACAGCTGAATGTCTTGCTCGGTCAGCTCGGTACCCAAAACAATGAACCCGTCCACCTGGGTCGCGCCCATCGAGGCCACAATGCTTTCCACCGGTTCGCCCTCGAAACTGACGATTTCGAGCTTGTAACCGGAGGCGCTCGCTTCCCGCGACATGCCGTCGATGTAATCCGAAATAAAAGTGTTGTGGTCCCGGTTGACCGTGTGGCCGTGCTTGGCAATTTTCAGGAAGCGAAGCGTTCCATTTCCACTGGCTTTCGCAGTGCGCACACCCCGCTGGGTGTAGCGCAGCGTTGCGGCGGCCTGCATCACGCGGTTGCGCGTCTCCTGAGAAATCCCGGACTTGCCGTTCATGACCAGCGACACCGTCGTGGCTGACACGCCGGCC
This sequence comes from Comamonadaceae bacterium, assembly GCA_947446885.1. GTDB lineage: Bacteria > Pseudomonadota > Gammaproteobacteria > Burkholderiales > Burkholderiaceae_C > Allorhodoferax. Next base: position 10,707 of record CANFHZ010000011.1, on the reverse strand, counting down.
AGCTTGCCTACATCTTTCACCGTTGATGCCATGGTTTTTATTGGTTCCTAGGTTTTACATATTAAAGGCACGCCGGGCCATCCAGCGGCTGGGTTTGCGCAGGTGAATGAACTAAATTTTACTAAATGTTTTAGTTATTTATACCGTTTCTTGCCCCGGCATGCCTGGGCGGCAGGTATCGCCCGCGGGTTGGCTTTATTGTGAAAAAGCGCGATGCCACCGTTGAAAAAATGCGAAAACAAGCGAGGGTATTTACCTATTTCACAGGCCGAATGATGTACTACAGTGCGGCTGTGAAATTGAATATTACTAAACGTTTAGTCGGAAGCACGTGCTTACACAGCTTTTCCCACTTTGTTTGCAGCCCAAACGCGCCCGCGCGTTTGGGCTGAGCTGAATCCGCCATGCAGTCTAAAGCGGATCCCCAATTGGTATTCCTGATGAGCATCAACCTGCTGGTGCTGCTGAGCGCATCCGTCCTGTCCAAGGGCGCGTTCATTGATCCCTACAACCTGCAGTCCATGGCCTCACAGCTGCCCGAATTGGGCCTGCTGGCTATCGGGGTCATGCTGGCCATGTGCGCGGGCAACGGCGGCATTGACCTGTCGGGTATTGCGCTGGCCAATCTGTCCGGCGTTTTTTCGGCGACCGTGGTGACTGCTTTCATCAATGTGGATGAGGCGCCACAGCTGTTCACCATCGCCTTTGCCGCCCTTGCGGTCTGCACAGGGCTGGTCGGCGGCGCTGTCAACGGCTTGCTGATTTCCCGCTTGGGGCTCACGCCGATTCTGTGCACCCTGGGCACCCAGCTGCTCTTCACTGGCCTGGCTGTGGTGCTGTCCGGCGGACCCTCGGTGCGCGTGGGCAGTGCCGATTTGTTGATGGAAATCGGCAACGGGCTGTGGTTGGGCGTGCCGATCTCCTTTGTGATTTTTTTGGTGATTGCTTCGGTGATAGGTGCGGTACTCAAGTACAGCCCCTTTGGTATCCGCCTGTTCTTGATGGGCACCAATCCCAAGGCAGCGTATTTCGCTGGCTTTGCGCAGGGGCGTCTGTTGGTGACCACCTATGCCCTCAGCGGTCTGATGGCCGGCGTGGCGGGCGTGCTGATTGCATCGCGCAACGTCAACGTGAAGTGGGACTACGGCCAGTCCTACCTGCTGATCGCCATCCTGATTACGGTGATGGCCGGGGTCAAACCTGAAGGCGGGTACGGACGCATGGTCTGTTTATTCCTGTCCACTACCGCGCTGCAGCTGCTCTCCAGCATGTTGAATTTTCTGGACGTATCGAACTTTTTCCGCGACTTCGCCTGGGGCGCGTTGTTATTGATCTTCTTGGCCTTTGGCCGCTATGAACTGTTTGCCAGGGCGCGTGAAAAGGGCCTGCAATTCATCTCTTGGGTACGGTCCCCTCCTGGACCCAAGAGCCATTCGTGAGGGCTAACTACTTGGAGACTTCAATGAAAATCAAACCTGTCAACGCAGCCATCGTGGCGGTACTGCTTGCCGCTTCCGGCAGCGCACTGATTGCGCAAGAGAAGCCGACGATTTCGACCGTGGTCAAAATCAGCGGTATCCCATGGTTCAACCGCATGGAAGTGGGCGTGAAAGAGTACGCTGCGACCACGCCCTCGGTGAACGCCAGCCAAAGTGGCCCGGCTACTGCCGACGCTGCGCAGCAACTGAAAATCATCGACGACCTGATTGCCCGCAAGGTCAGTGCATTGGCGGTTGTTCCTATGGATCCCACCGTGATTGAAGGCGCCCTCAAGCGCGCGATGGACCGTGGCATTGTGGTCGTCACCCATGAGGCTGACACACAAAAGAATACCCATGCTGATATCGAAGCCTTCGACAACGCCGCCTATGGCGTGGCTCTGAATGAAAAGCTGGCTTCTTGCATGGGCAATAAGGGCAAGTGGACCTCGTTCGTGGGTTCCTTGGGTAGCCGTACCCATATCCAGTGGGTGGAAGCCGGTGCCGGTAATGCCAAAAAACACGCTGGCATGACCCTGGTGGATGCCAAGAACGAGTCCTTTGACGATGCCAACAAGACCTACGAAAAGGCCAAAGAAATCCTGCGCAAGCACCCCGACATCGCAGGCTTTCAGGGCTCTGCGGGTAACGACGTGATCGGCATTGGCCGCGCGGTTGAAGAGGCGGGCTTGGCCGGCAAGGTCTGCGTGGTAGGTACTGGTCTGGCGACGCCTTCGGCCAAGCTGATCGAGTCCGGCGCGATCACCGCCATCGGCTTCTGGGATCCCAAGGACGCCGGCCTGGCGATGAACAAGACAGCCAAGCTGCTCTTGGACAAGCAGCCCCTGACCAATGGCATGAGCCTGGGTGTGAAGGGCTACGAAAAAGTCACGGTGACCAAAGGTGCTGGCGCTGGTGTATTGATTGTGGGTAACGCCATGGTCATTGCTGACAAGTCCACCTACAAAAACTACCTGTTCTAAGCTACCGACTGCGAAAAGCAACGTCCTGAAAGCTACCGCCTTGTGCGGTGGCTTTTGGGATGTACTCCTGTACCCATCGAAGGCACCCCATGCAAGCAGCACAGAGCCAGGAACCCGCACGCTCTGCATCCGCTTCCTCGGTCTTCTTGGAAGTCAGCGGCATCCATAAACGCTTTGGCGGCGTACACGCCTTGCGTGGCGTAGGCTTTGTGATTGAGCGCGGCCAGATTTACCACCTTTTGGGTGAGAACGGCTGTGGCAAAAGTACCCTGATCAAAATTATTTCGGGCGCGCAGCCGCCCGACGAAGGGCAGATCGTTATTGAAGGGCGTGCCCATAGCGCGTTGACGCCGATTGAATCGCTCTCCGCCGGCATTGAAACCGTCTACCAGGACTTGTCACTGATTCCCAATTTGACGGTGGCCGAAAACGTCGCCCTCACCGAGCAGTTGGTCAAATCAGGGGGCCGGTTGGCCCGCCCCCTGCGGCAAGCCGAATTACATGCCACTGCCCAACGCGCACTGGCTGCTGTTGATCTGCCGACCAGCGCGGCGTTTTTGTCGACCCCGGTTGGCACGCTGCCGCTGGCGGTGCGGCAGCTGGTGGCTATTTCCCGTGCCATCGCGACCCAGGCCAAGCTGGTGATCATGGACGAGCCCACCACTTCGCTGACACGGCGGGAGGTCGACAAGCTGATTCGTGTGGTTGCAGACCTGCGCCGCGACCACGTGGCGGTGCTGTTCGTGACCCACAAACTTGACGAGTGCTACAGCATAGGTGGCCAGGCCATTGTTTTCCGCGACGGCCAATGCGTGGCGCAGGGGCCCATAGAAAACTACAGCAAAGCCCAGCTCAGCCATTTGATGACCGGGCGCGACATTGACGCAAGCCGCTATCGCCATGCCAGCCCCTCCGACGAGATGTTGCTGGAGCTCAAGGGGCTTGCCTGCCGTACCCATTTCCAAGGCGTGGGTTTTTCCCTCAAAAAAGGCGAGATTCTGGGTATCACCGGTTTGATGGATTCCGGTCGCAACGAACTCGCCAAGACGATTGCAGGCGTGATGGCGGCCACCGCCGGCACCCTCATGTTGCGGGGGCAGCCCCTTGTTTTGACCTGCCCGGCTGACGCCATCGACAAGGGCATTGGCTATGTGCCAGAAGACCGCTTGGGGGAGGGACTGTTTTTGGACAAGCCTATTTTGTCCAATATGGTGGCTGCTATTTTGGAACGCTTGCGTACCGCTTTGGGTACGCTGGACCATGCGCGTGCCCGCGCGGTGGCCAAAGACCTGGTGCACGAATTGCATATCGCGACACCGAATGTGGATCTGCCGGTGCAGTCGCTGTCCGGTGGCAACCAGCAGCGCGTGCTGATTGCGCGCTGGCTCACGATTCAGCCGGAGTTGCTGGTACTGCACGGCCCGACCGTGGGTGTGGACGTGGGCTCCAAAGATACGATTTACAAAGCCATACAGGCGCTGGCCGGGCGGGGCTTGGGCGTCATCCTGATTAGCGATGACTTGCCGGAATTGCTGCAAAACGCAGACCGGATCATCGTGATGCGCGATGGCCTTGTGCAGCAGGAATTTGCCGCAGATGCCGCGCAAGAAGAAGATTTGTACTGCGCCATGCTCGGTGCCGAGAAAGATGCTCTCCGTGTCTAATGTGACCGACTCCACCAAGCCCAGTGCCACCAGCCTGGTCAGCCGTATCCGCGATAAATTGGAGCGCCGCCCGGAGCTTTTCACATTGTTCCTGTTGTGTGCCTTGTCCGCCTTTGTGGGTGCGGTAAATCCCAGCTTTTTCCAGATTTCTACCGTGTTTGATATTGCCCGCTCCAGCACGGTGGTGGGCCTTTTTGCGTTGGGTGTGTTCGTCATCCTGGCTGCGGGGGGCATCGACGTGTCCTTCACGGCGATTGCAGCGCTGTCCATGTACTCCTTCACCAAGCTGGTCGTCGTGTACTTCCCGACCGCACCCATCTCTTTGGTGTTCCTCTTGTCCACTGTGAGCGGCGGTCTGCTGGGCTTGATCAACGGTGTGCTGGTGCAGTCGCTCAAGGCGCCGTCCTTGATCGTCACCATCGGCACCCAGTACCTGTTTCGCGGCCTGCTGCTGACTTTTGTGGGAACCGTCTGGATCATCGATCTGCCCACGCAGATGGATGCCTTCGGCAAGATGGCGCTGCTCAGCCTGCAGACCGCGCGCGGCAACACCATCATCCTGCCGGCCTTTGTGCTGGTTCTGCTGGCCGTGTCGCTGCTGACCTGGTGGATTCTGAACCGCACCTTGCTGGGCAAGGCGGTGTTTGCGGTGGGTGGCAGTCCGGTGATTGCCGAGCGCCTGGGCTACAACCTGCGCGCGGTCCACATCTTCATCTTCAGCTACACCGGTGCCTTGGCAGGTCTGGCAGGAATGATCCACGTGTGCAGTAACCGATTGGCCAATCCTTTCGATCTGGTGGGCACCGAGATCGACGTGATTGCCGCCGTGGTGCTGGGCGGTGCCCGTATCACCGGGGGCACCGGTACCGTGCTCGGAACCCTGCTGGGTGTGTTCCTGGTGGTGATGATCAACAGCGTGCTGATCATGGCCGGGGTACCCAGTACCTGGCAGCGGGTGGTGGTGGGCTCTTTTATCTTGGTGGCCGGGGCATTTTTTGTGGTGCGCAGCAAGCGCTAGGTGCGCGCAGCGCCGGGAGCCCCTGCGTATTGTTTTTTTAACCGCGGAGTGGACAGACTCCCACGTGCAACAAAAGGAAAACTGATGAAAAAATTCTTGAACGCACCCGAAGATTTTGTCGATGAAATGCTGGATGGCATTTACAGCGCCCATCCCAAGCAGCTTCAGTATGTGGCCGATGACAAGCGCTGCATGGTCTCGGCTAAGCGCGTGACCGGCAAAGTGGGCCTGGCCACGGGCGGAGGCTCCGGCCATCTGCCATTGTTCTTGGGCTACGTGGGCGCAGGGCTGCTGGACGGAGCGGCCGTGGGTGGTGTGTTCCAGTCGCCCAGTGCCGATCAGATGTTCGAGGTCACCAAGGCCATTCACCAGGGTGCGGGCGTGCTCTACATCTACGGCAATTACAGCGGCGATATTTTGAACTTTGACATGGCCACCGAGATGGCCGAGATGGAAGACATCAAGGTGCTGTCCGTGGTGGGCAATGATGATGTGGCTTCGTCGCCGCCCGGGCAGGAACACAAACGCCGCGGCGTCGCCGGGATATTTTTTGTGTTCAAGGCCGCCGGTGCCGCCGCAGCCGAAGGCATGTCCTTGGACGACGTGAAGCGTGTCGCAGAAAAGGCCAAAGCCAATACCCGCACCATGGGTGTGGCGCTGACGCCTTGCATCGTGCCCGAGGTCGGGCATGCGACTTTCAGCATCGGTGAGCGCGAGATGGAAATCGGCATGGGCATCCATGGCGAGCCCGGCATTCGCCGTGGGGACTTGCTGAGTGCCGACGCGGTGGTCGATGAAATGATGAAGCCCTTGCTGGCCGAGCGTGCGCTCAAGGCGGGCGATGAAGTCGCGGTGCTGATCAACGGTTTGGGTGCCACGCCCAAGGAAGAGCTGTATGTGCTGTTCCGCCGCGTGTCGGCCATCCTGAAGGAGCGCGGCGTAGCCATCTTCCACGTCTACGTGGGCGAATTCGCAACCTCCATGGAAATGGCCGGTGCCTCCATCTCCTTGCTGTATCTGGACGAGGAGCTCAAGCGCCTGGTCGCCGCGCCTGCAGCGTCCCCTTTCTTTGAGCAGGCACAGCTCTAAGACCGCTATGGACCGCATCGAAAAGAGCGATTTGGCGGGCTTGTTTGAGGCCTTGCGGGATGTTTTTGCGGCGCAACGCGAGGCCCTGATTGCGCTGGACGGCAAGGTCGGTGACAGCGATCTGGGTATCACCATGAACAAGGGTTTTATTGCGGCTTTTGAGTCGGTGCGTGGGAACAGCACAGACCCTATCGGCAAAACCCTGCAACTCGCCGGCATGGCAGTCGCCAAAGCCGCACCGTCCACCATGGGTACCTTGGTCGCAACCGGCCTGATGCGTGGGGGTAAGGCCTTGGAGGGCGCCCAGGCGTGGGGTACCGCAGAAATGGGTGCCTTCTGGGCTGCCTTTTTCAAAGGTGTGGCTGACCGGGGCAAGGCGCAGTTGGGCGACAAGACCCTGCTGGATGTGCTCAGCCCGATTGCGCTGTCGCTGGAATCCTCCAGCAGCCAAGGGGCTGACTTGGTTGATGCCTTGGCGCAGGCCGTACAGGCCGCACGGGATGGTCTTGAAGCCACCAAAAACATGATGGCCCAGCACGGCAAAGCGGCCTGCTTTCAAGAAAAAACCGTGGGCTTGCAGGACGCAGGTGCCACGGTCGGCGTCTTAATGATCGAAACCCTGCACGCATTTGTCGTGCAATCCAGGAGCAGCACGTGAATATTGCAATCATCGGAACCGGCGTCATGGGTACGGGCGTGGGCCAGACCCTGCTGGGCAAGGGGCACACGGTGCGCTGCTACAACCGCACGCCTGAAAACGCTGCCGCTTTGGTCCAGGCCGGCGCAGTGTTGTGCGCCACGCCGGCTGAGGCGGCGCAAGGTGCAAGCCATGTGATTATTTTGGTTTGGAACGAAGCGGCCTTGCAGGCCGTGCTCCATGGCGCGGATGGGCTCCTGGCGCACGCTGCACCGGGTCAGGTTTTTATTGACATGAGCACGCAGCTGCCGCAAACAGCCAAAGACAGTGCGGCCGGATTTGCCAGCCGTGGCGCTGTGTTCATGGACGCACCGGTACACGGAACCCGGGGTGAGGCGCATTCCGGTGGGCTGTGGATCATGTGCGGCGCAGACCACAGCACCTGGGACGCGGCCCTGCCGGTGCTCAAGACGATCGGCGCCACGGTGCACCATATGGGCCCGGTCGGCGCGGGTTGCGCGGCCAAGCTCTGCGGCAACCATTTGGTATCCGCCATTCTGGCTTCGCTGGGCGAGTCGCTGGCCATGGCCAAAAAGTCCGACCTGGACTGCGAGGAACTCATCAAGCTGTGGGGCGAGTCGGATTTCCGATCGCCCATTATTGAGGGCGCGGGCCACTCCATGTTGAAGCATGATTTTGCGGTGTCTTTCCACCTGCGCACCATGGTCAAAGACACCGAATTGATACGCAATTATTCGGAGTCCATAGGTGTGCCAGTGCTGCTCTCTAATACCGTGCATGAGCTGAATAAGGTCGCACAAAACATGGGTTGGGGCGAGGAGAATGCCTCGGCTATTTTCAAGTTGTTTGAGGTCATGGCCGGTATGGAACCCAAGGCGGGGCCCGCCACACTGACCAGCTGAAACCGGAGTTTCTTGGACGCTGCACGGACGTGAAATCCTATCTTCTGGGCATTGATGTAGGCACCTACAGCAGCAAGGCGGTATTGACGGACCTTGCTGGCCAGGTCGTGCACACCGCTGTGGTACAGCACGGGATCTCCATGCCCCATCCAGGCCATGTCGAGCAGGACGCTGATCGGGTCTGGTGGGCCGATGTGTGCCAGCTCAGCCGGCAGATTCTGGTCGAGTCCGGGGCGCGCCCCAATCAGATTGCCGCGTTGGCCGTCAGCGCAATAGGCCCCTGCCTGTTGCCTTTGGATGCCACCATGCGGCCACTGCGTCCGGCGATTTTGTACGGCGTGGATGTGCGAGCGGCTGCCGAGATTGGCGAACTGGAGCAGGAGCTGGGTACGCAAGCCATCAGCGATTTTTCGCTCATGGCGCTGACCAGCCAGGCCGTGGGTCCCAAAATTCGCTGGCTGCAAAAGAACGAGCCGCACGTCTGGGACGCTACGGCCAAACTCACTTCAGCCACAGCGTATCTGGTGTACCGGCTGACCGGCTTGCACCGTATGGATCGCCACAGCGCGAGCCATTTCATGCCCCTGTTCAATCCGCGCACGGGCCAATGGGATACCCGGTTTTCCTCCGCCATTGCGCCCCTGGGCCATTTGCCGGAACTGGGATGGGCAGAAGACTTGGCCGGCCATTTGCATGCCGAGGCTGCGGCAGCGACCGGATTGGCTCCTGGTACCCCGGTGGCCTTTGGCACCATTGACGCCTTGAGCGAGGCGATCAGCGTGGGTGTGGTCGAACCGGGTGACCTCATGCTCATGTACGGCAGCACCACCTTTTTTGTGCTGGTGCAAAACCAAGCGACGCCCGACACCCGGGTCTGGACGGTTTGCGGCGCCCAACCCGGTCAGTTCAACCTCGCCGCGGGCATGGGTACCACCGGCAGCCTAACCCGCTGGTTCAGGGATGAATGCGCGCGTGATCTGGACGACAGCAGCGCCTTTGCGAGTTTGTTTGCGTCCGCGGCCAGCGAGCGGGCGGGCAGCGAGGGCCTTTTGGTACTGCCTTACTTCAGTGGCGAACGTACGCCCATCAATGACCCTCATGCCAGCGGTGTGATCGCGGGGCTGCGGCTGTCGCATACCCGTGCGCAGATGTTCCGGGCCGTGCTGGAAGGCGTGGGTTTCGGCGTGCGCCACAACCTGGAAACCTTTGCCGACATCGGTGCCGACGTGCGGCGCATCGTTGCGGTGGGCGGCGGTGCGCAGACACGCACCTGGTTGCAAATCGTGTCCGACATTACCGGTGTGACCCAGATCCTGCCCAAGGTCACCGTGGGTGCTGCGTATGGAGACGCATTTTTAGCAGGGCGTGCAGCGGGTTTGTTGCAGCCCAAAGATCTGGATAGCTGGGTTTGCGTGGAAAGTGAAATTGCTCCTCAGCCTGAGAACCGGGCCATCTACGATGCGATTTACCGTGAATACCTTGGCTTGTACCTGAATACCAAGGACGTGGCACATCGACTCAAGGCCATCGCGGCAGGGAACTATTGAGTTTCCTTGGTTTCCTGGGCTGCGCAAATTCATTGCCAGACCGCAAGGCGTGCTATCCGAGCGCGCCCGCTCTGGATTGCCCAGGCCCCCCGCGCACCGTGTTGTATGCAATTGAGTCGCATTATTTAAGGAACTGATGGTTCAAAGCCGCTCAGGACCGGTGCCCATATACTGACTGCCACGCTCGCATGGATCAGATCTAAATCAGCGCCTCACATTTTTATTCACAACAGCTGTGGCATCCAAATTTACCCAGCGATTGGTCGATCTGTCTGCCGGAGATGTATCTGCGGTGATTCAGATGGCTTGGGAAGATAGAACGTCCTTTGAGACCATCAGAGAGCGGGTTGGCTTGGCGGAGTCTCAAGTCATTCGGCTGATGCGTCAAGAACTCACAGCGCGTTCATTTCGGATGTGGCGTATGCGGATGAAGGGCCGTGTCACCAAACACCGTGCTCTGAGAAGTTCGGAAATGAAATTCGAAGACCGATGGGTGGCTGACCATCGGCGTGCCAACTGTTGATGAAACGCATTCGGAGATATATATGACGGAAGACCCACGATGCTGCGGTACTGGCACTTGCATCATTAACGAAGATGGCTCGTGTTGGTGTGGGCAAAGATGGAATGGTGAGGAAATGTGTTTTCCAAAGGCCGAGACGTCAAATAATGATCCAGCCCATGCCGCAGTTGATACAAAGGTCAACATGAATGGGCATGAGGGTGGAGCCGCGGGATCAGCATTTACCCGCAACAATTAAACGGCCTGGCCGCTCTAAGGCGCTCATGTAGTTGAAGGCCTTGATCTCGATGATTCTCCACACGCCGGACTGCTCCAGCCGGTCGATGTGAGACGGGTAGTCGTCCTCAAAAAAATGCGCCCCATTCATAAAAATGACAATCGGGCTGCCCGGTTGTACAAGCCGGATAATTTCTGGATAGCACTCGGGCCCCAGGTGGCCCGGAGCAAATGATCCTGCACAGACAGCCGCTTGATAAGCACCGGTTTCAACCACCGTCGTCGTCGTCAAATCGCCTGACACCAGCTTTCTGTAAATGCCTTTGGGTCGTGCGACATTGAGCATTTCTTCAGAGAAATCGATTCCGTCGATGTGGCTGTAGCCAAGGGTTTTCAGTGCTTGTCCTACAAGACCCGTACCGCAACCAATGTCAATGACGGCGGCTGCCTTGTCCGGCGCAAACTCGGCCAACGCATTGGCCGCAATCAGGTGGCCGGTATGAATCGCCCCGGGAATTGAGGAGGCTCCGAACTTTGAGAAGATGGAGCCATGAACAAGAAATCAAATCGTTTTTCACCAGAAATGCGCGAACGCGCTGTACGCATGGTGCAGGAGCACCGGGGCGAGT
>CANFHZ010000010.1 GCA_947446885.1 Comamonadaceae bacterium | reverse complement strand
TGGATGTGGTTTTTCGGGGCGGTGTTTTTGAGCCAGTTCCCGGCCTTTGCCAAAGACGTGCTGCACGGGGACGAGCAGGTGGCTTCGCTGCTGCTGGTGTTGTTTTCGCTGGGTGTGGGTGTGGGCGCTTTGCTGTGCGAAAGCCTGGGGCGGCGCGGCGGCCCCAGCGCGCAGGGCGTGGGTCTGGTGCCGATTGGTGCGCTGGGCATGAGCGCCTTTGCTGTGGATTTGTATTTCGCCGTAAGCGGCTTAGCGCCTTCCGCGCTGATGGATGCCGCCGCTTTTGCGGCGGATGCCGCCCATTGGCGGGTCATGGCGGATTTGCTTTTTATGAGCCTGTTTACCGGCTTGTTCAGCGTGCCCCTGTACGCCTTGATTCAGCTGCGCAGCCCGGTCGATTGCCGGGCCCGCATCGTTGCCGCCAACAATATCCTGAACGCCCTTTTTATGGTTGCCAGCGCGCTGATTGCCGGCGCGCTTTTGGGTGCGGGCTTGACCGTGCCGGAGGTGTTTTTGGCCACCGGCCTGGCCAATGCAGTTTTTTGTGTCTTCGTGTTGATCCGCGTGCCCCTGTACTGGCAGGGCTTGCGCGCACTGCTGCGCGGCGCGTGATTCAGCGCAGCGGTGCCACCGCCAGATCGGGCCCGACGGCGCGGCGCTCGTCAAACACAAAGCAGGCACCGCTGTAGTGTTTGCCGTCGGTTTCTTCAAAGTATTTGAGGATGCCGCCGTCCAACTGGTAGACGTGCTCCAGCCCTTCTTCGCGCATCAGGATGGCGGCTTTTTCGCAGCGGATGCCGCCCGTGCAAAAGCTCACCACGGTCTTGTCCTGCAAAGCGCTTTTGTGGGCGCGCAAGGCCTCGGGGAAATCGCTGAATTTGTCGATGCGCCAGTCGATCGCGCCGGTGAACGTGCCCTCGTCCACCTCAAAGGCATTGCGGGTGTCCAGGGTCACCACCGGGCGGCCTTGGTCGTCCTGGCCGGCTTCGAGCCAGCGTCGCACTGTGGCCGCACTCACGGCAGGCGCCCGGCCCTTGGCGGGCTGGATAGCCGGGTGGTTCATGCGGATGATTTCGCGCTTGACCTTGACCAGCAATTTTTTGAAAGGTTGGCTGCTGGACCAACTCTCCTTGGGGTTCAGGTCGTCGAACCGTGCATCCGCTTGCAGTTGCGCCACAAACTGGCGCACGGCGTCGGCTGCGCCTGCCAGAAATAAGTTGATGCCTTCTTCGGCCAAGAGCACCGTGCCCTTGAGTTCCAAGACACTGGCCTGCTGGTGCAAGCTGGTCCGCAGTGCAGGCGCATCGTCCAGGTTGATGAATTTGTAGGCAGAGATATTGAGCACGGGGTTCACGCCAAGGATTTTACGGGCCGCCTACCTACAATGCCCGCATGTTTTGCCATCTGCGCCTGCACACCGAATTTTCCGTCGTCGACGGCACCACCCGCATCGATGAAGTCGTGCAAGCCGCCGCCGCCAATGGGCAGCCGGCACTGGCCATCACCGACCTGAACAACCTCTTTGGCACGGTCAAGTTCTACCGCGAAGCGCGGGCACGCGGCGTCAAGCCCATCATTGGTGCGGAGCTGCTGCTGGAGGGCATGGGCAGCGACCCGGCTGCCACCTCGCGCATTGTTTTGCTGGTGCAAAACAAGCAGGGTTATCTGAACCTGTCGGAGTTGCTTGCGCGCTGCTTCACGCGCAACCCCGGCCGGCCGCAGGCCGTGGCCAGTCTGGCCTGGCTGGCCGAGCTGCATGAGGGTTTGATTGCGCTCTCCGGTGCGCAGGCCGGGCCGGTCGGGCAGGCGCTGGTGCAGGGCGACACCGTCCGCGCACACGAATTGGCCTTGCAACTGGCAGGCATTTTTGCCCACCGTTTTTATCTGGAGCTGCAACGCGCCGGACGGCCTGACGATGAGGCCCATGTGGCTGCTGCAGTCGCTTTGGCTGCACGCATGAAACTGCCGGTGGTGGCCACCCAGCCGGTGCAATTCATGGCCGCTGAGGACTTTGAGGCGCACGAGGCGCGGGTCTGCATCGCCGACGGCGAGCTGCTCGCAAACCCCCGTCGCGTACGCCGGTTTACGCGCGAGCAGTATTTCAAATCCACGGCAGACATGCTCGCGCTGTTTGAAGACATTCCGTCGGCCATCAGCAATACGCTGGAGATCGCCAAGCGCTGCAACCTGAGCCTGGTGCTGGGCAAGCCGCAGTTACCGGAGTTCCCCACGCCGCTGGTCGACGGGGAGCGCATGACGCCCGAGGCCTATTTCCGCTACGCCTCCCACCAGGGTCTGCATGAGCGCCTGGCGCTGCTCTACCCCGATGCCGCACTGCGTGAAGCGCAGCGCCCACGCTACGAGGAGCGCCTGGAGTTTGAAATCGCCACCATCGTCAAGATGGGCTTCCCCGGATACTTTTTGATCGTGGGCGACTTCATCAACTGGGCCAAGTCCAACGGCTGCCCGGTCGGGCCCGGACGCGGTTCCGGCGCGGGCTCGCTAGTGGCCTACGCCCTCAAGATCACCGACCTGGACCCGCTGCAATACAACTTGCTGTTCGAGCGTTTTTTGAACCCCGAGCGGGTGTCCATGCCCGACTTTGACATCGACTTCTGCCAGACCAACCGCAATCTGGTGATCGATTACGTCAAGGACAAATACGGCAAAGAGGCGGTTAGCCAGATCGTCACCTTTGGCACCATGGCTGCGCGTGCGGCGGTACGCGATGTGGGCCGGGTGCTGGACCTGAGCTACACCTTTTGCGACGGCATCAGCAAGCTCATTCCCAACAAGCCCGGCATGAGCGTGAGCCTGCAACTGCCGCCACCCGGTGCCAAGCGCGGTGACAAGACCGCTTACGCGCTGCTGGAAGAGCCGCTGCTCGCCGAGCGCGAAGCCAAAGAAGAGGACGTCAAAACCCTGCTGGAGCTGGCGCGCAAGCTCGAGGGCATGACCCGCAACGTGGGCATGCACGCCGGGGGCGTGCTGATCGCGCCGGGAAAGCTCACCGACTTTTGTCCGCTCTACCAGCAACCGGGCAGCGAATCGGCGGTGAGCCAGTTTGACAAGGACGATGTGGAATCCATCGGGCTGGTCAAGTTCGACTTTTTGGGCCTGGCGACGCTGACCATTTTGGAGCTGGCCCGCGCGATGATTGCCAGCCGCCACCCCGGGCAGGAAGGCTTCTCGTATGAGACGCTGCCGCTGGACGATGCGCAGGTTTACCGCCTGTTTGCGCAGGGCAAGACCGAGGCCGTGTTCCAGTTTGAGAGCCGCGGCATGCAAGGCATGCTGCGCGACGCCAAACCCACCCGGCTGGAAGACCTGATTGCCCTGAACGCCCTGTACCGCCCCGGCCCCATGGACCTGATTCCCAGCTTTGTGGCGCGCAAGCACGGACGCGAGCCAATTGAATACCCGCACCCGCTGGTGGCCGAGATGCTGTCCGAGACCTACGGCATCATGGTGTACCAGGAACAGGTGATGCAGACCGCGCAGATTCTGGGCGGCTATTCCCTGGGCGGTGCCGACATGCTGCGCCGCGCCATGGGCAAGAAAAAGGCCGAAGAAATGGCCGAACACCGCGCCATCTTCCGCGCCGGTGCCGCCAAAAACGACATCACCGAGGCCAAAGCCGACGAGGTCTTCGATTTGATGGAAAAGTTTGCGGGCTATGGCTTTAACAAGTCGCATGCCGCTGCCTATTCGCTCCTGGCCTACCACACGGCCTGGATCAAAGTGCATTACACCGCCGAGTTCTTCTGCGCCAACATGACAGTGGAGATGGACAACACCGACAAACTCAAGGTCTTGTTCGAGGACGCGCAGCGCTTTGAGATCAGCTTCGAACCGCCGGACATCAACCGGGGAAGCTACCGTTTTGAGCCGATTTCCAAGCGCCAAATCCGCTACGGTCTGGGCGCCATCAAAGGCACGGGCGAGCAGGCCATTGAGGCCATCGTCGCCGCCCGCAATGGCGCTGGCCCGAGTTCTGACACCGGGCCGTTTACCAGCCTGTTCGACTTCGCCCGCCGCGTGGACCGCAGCCGCATGAACAAGCGTTGCCTGGAGGCCCTGATCAAAGCCGGGGCCTTTGACACCCTGGAGCGCAACCGGGCCTCGCTGCTGGCCTCGGTGGACCGTGCCTTTGAATTTTCTGCGGCTAGTGTGGCCAACGCGCAGCAGGTCGGCCTGTTTGATATGGGCGACGACGACCACGGCTCCAGCACCCAGGAGCCCGATCTGGTGCCCGCCCTGCCGTGGGGCGTGAAGGAGCGCCTCACCCAGGAAAAGACGGCGATTGGTTTCTACCTCTCAGGCCACCTGTTTGACGAGGTGGCCCAGGAAGTGCGCCGCTTCGCCAAACGACCCATCGAAGAATTGCTCGACACCCGCGAGCCGCAGTTGCTGGCCGGCATCATCAACGAGCTGCGCGTGATCAACGGCGCACGCGGCAGGTTGGCGCTGTTCAAGTTGGACGATGGCTCGGGCAGCATCGAGGCGCGCGCGGACGAAAAACTGCTCAACGCTTACAAAAATCTGCTCAAAGATGACACCCTGGTGATCGCCATGGGCAAGGCGCAGCCCGACCGCTTCTCGGGTGGCATGCAGTTCACCATCACCCAGCTGTGGGATCTGGAGCAGGCGCGCTGCCGTTTTGGCAAGTACCTGCGCGTGGCCGTGAATGGCCAGGCCCCCGATGTGGCCCGGGTGCTGCGCGAATTTCCCGCGCAAACCGAGAGCACCGAGCAAGGCGAGGTGCGGCGTGGCCTGGCGGTACGTTTGGCGCTGGTGCGTTCGGCCCCCGCCGATCAACCAGCGTTGCAGGGCGCACAGGCCGAGTTGGCGCTGGACGAGGCCTTCCGCTTCTACCCCAGCGACGCGGCCCTGGCGCTGTGGCGGGCGCAGGCGGATGCCGGGCGGGCCGTGATTGCTTACGACTAAGGCCGGATTCGTACAACGCTTGTTGGATATGATGACGCTATCCGCACATGGGTCAATTGACCCTGCGGGCTTACAGGGGCGGCATTGCATACATGGCGACATTGATTCCGGGGATGGGTACATCGGCGTTTGACAACAGTCAGCGCCTGGCCGGGGCTTTTAAGCCAAAAACCTGCGCCGCTTCAGGCCGCGCGAGGAAGCGCCCATCGGCCTCATCCTGTGCGCCGAGTCCAGCCGCGAACAAGTGGAGCTGCTGCAAATGCACAAAGACTGCAGCGGCTGGCGAGTATTGGCAGGATGAGGCGCGGGTGTTATGGGTGGCTGCGACCAGAGCTGCGAAGAGGCTGGTTATTGGTGCGTGTGGCGGCGGAGCGTTCAGGTAACGGGTAATGAATCAATGCGTCCAAAGACATTATTGGAGCACCTGACCCCAAAGCCTGCTGTTGCGGTTGTCGTGCCAAATTTAAGAAGGGAGGATAGGGGTCAGTTACTGTTGTGGCAGGATCTGATCGACTTGAATTTCAACCACACACATTTTATGTGTCGTCAATTTATAAATTTTTAAAAATTTTATGGAAATTTCGCAAACTCGAGATGTATTTACACCAACAAAACCTGCACGTATAGCTTTTGTCGAACGCGATTCAGTGAATAATAAGCTCGTAAATTCGCTTACTACACCCGGCAAGCAAATTGTGGTCTACGGACACTCAGGCACTGGAAAAACTACCCTTTTAGCAAATAAGCTCACCCAGCTATACGAACGGCATATAACTACAAGGTGTATGAAAGGCCTGAAATTTGAACAGCTTCTGCTCGACGCTTTTGATCAGTTATCCCCCTTTTATACCCTGGAAAAACAGGCCGTTATTAAAACCTCTTCTGGCGTGGATATAGGTGCATCTTACAACGCAATTCAGGCGAATATTTCCTTAAATTCGGCAACTGATAAAAGCGAGAAGCACACGCGACTCTTGCCACCTCAGTTAACTGCTCAAGCGTTAGGCCGGTTTCTTGGCGCTCAACAAGCATGCTGGGTTTTAGAGGACTTTCATAAAATCGATGAGACGGAGAAGGCGCAGCTTTCCCAGCTTATGAAAGTATTCATGGATTTGTCAGATGAATATCCGGAACTGAAAATTATCGCACTCGGAGCTGTAGATACTGCACGGCAAGTGGTTGATTACGATCATGAAATGCGTAACCGCGTTGCTGAAGTTCATGTTGCCTTAATGACCGAGGCTGAGATAGCCTCAATTATTCTCAAAGGTGAGTCAGCACTGAACGTGCAATTTAACCCAGAAATAAAGCGTCTTGTTGTCCGTCATTCCAACGGGTTGGCTTCCGTTTGCCATCATCTTTGCCTCAATATGTGTAACGCTGCGGGACTTACAGAGACTGCGGGGGGGGCTCCCGTTATTCTTACTCAGGAGCACTGCGAGCATGCCATAAAAACTTATGTGGATGAAGCCTCCGACAGTATTAAGAGTGCATTTGATAAGGCATTGAAGGTACGACGTAAAACACAATACGAAAATGCAAGCCTAATTTTGGAAGCTGTTAGCGCGCTAGCGGAAGGTGGAGCAGCTAGAACAGATATATACAACAGAATAAGGCGGGCCGAAACGAAATATCCTGAAGCCAATCTAAAATACCTGTTGCCGAAATTGTGCACTTTAGAATACGGCGGAATCTTACGGTACGACTCAAATTCGGGGCTTTATTCATTTTCTGACCCAATTTATAGAGCGTATGCTTTGGCGCAGTTTCAAAAGCGGAGCACGCCTTCGTCAGCCAATTCGCAAAGCGACTTCGAACAGACCCTTCTACGCTTACTCACAGCGAAGATTAATTCGGATACGGGCAGCGAGATCAAGATAACGATCAATCGCATAACCACGAAAAGACAATAGCGAAACAATCGAGATCAAATGTCAGCCAGCCTCGATACCATTAAAACCGCATTCGCGAAAAACCACGACCAAGCACACAGTAGCTTCAAAAAGGCCATCGATGCCATCGACTATGCGGGACTTTCCGACGCCGAATGAGCCATGTTTTTGCAAATGCGACTCATATTTTGATCCGTATTATCTATACTTCGGCTTATGCCTACTGTTCACCCGCCCCAAACGCCCCGCTACATCTGGCAACACACCGCCTGGCCGCAGCTCACGTTTGACACGGTTGCACTGGCCCCCGCCCTGGACCAGGCGCGACTGGAGCAGGGTCGCTTGCTCGGGCTGCTGGGCGCCATCGGGCTGGATCAGGCCAACGCCGTGCAGCGCGACCTGTGGGTACAAGAGGCGCTGGCCACTGCGGCCATTGAGGGCGAACAGCTCAACCTCGAATCCTTGCGGTCGTCCGTCGCGCACCGGCTTAGTCTGTCGGATGCACCGGGCGCGGACCGGTCGGTCGACGGCCTGGTGCAGGTGATGGGCGATGCGCTTTCCAACCACGCTGCTGCGCTGAACCTGGACCGGCTGTGCCGTTGGCAGTCGGCGCTGTTTCCTGGGGGCACATCGGGCATCGCACGCATCGCGGTGGGGCGCGTGCGCGGCCATGCCGATGCCATGCAGATCGTGAGCGGCGCGCTGGGGCGTGAGGTGGTGCATTACGAGGCGCCGCCTTCAGCGCAGGTCACTGTGGAGATGACTCGCTTGTTGGCATGGTTTGAAAGTACGGGCCCTGCGGCGGATGTTTCCGCCGTGAATGGCATTGCCCGCGCGGCGCTGGTGCATCTGTGGTTTGAGTCCATCCACCCGTTTGAAGACGGTAATGGCCGCCTGGGCCGCGCTTTGGCAGACATGGCGCTGGCCCAGGAAATGCATGCGCAAGACCCACAAGCTAACCCGGCGCTGGTGCGCGTGTATGGCATGGCGCACCAGATGCTCAAGTCCCGCGCCGCGTACTACGACGCGTTGAACTACGCACAGCGCTTGCGCGGCATTGCGCCCGAAGCAAGCGCAATTGACGTAACACCGTGGGTGTTGTGGTTTGTGCAGACGTTTACGCGCGCCTGCATTGCCAGCCAGGCCGTGGTGCGGGACGCTGCTGACAAAGCGCAGTTCCGGCTGCGGGCGGCGCAGTGCCAAACCAATGAGCGCCAACGCAAGGTGCTGGAGCGCCTGCTCGAAGCCGGGCATGTAGGCTCGGGCGGCGGATTCCTGGGCGGCATGAGCAGCGACAAGTACGCCAAGATCACAAGCACCTCCAAAGCCACCGCCACGCGTGACCTGGCCAATCTGCTTGCCAATGGTTTGATTCGCGTAGAAGGCGTGGGCAAGGCCACGCGCTACACCGTCAATGTGCCTGGCTGGGTACAACCTCCGCTTAAGGGCTGACCTTCAGCGCGCGTGCCCTTGCGGTGCCGCTAGCCACCGGCGCGCCAGCTCGACCCAGAGGGAGAATCGGGGGCAGAGTCCGATTGTTTTACCGCGAAACTCGCACGCCTAAGTTTCACCTGGCAGTTTTTATCAATAAAAGTGCCTGTAGCCCATTGAATTCCTACGCCATTCGCTACTGATTAAATTGCGCTCGGCTTATCCTGTCGTGCGCTCGGACGGTGTAACTTCGTCCTAACGCGCAACCAACCAAGGTGTCCCCATGCAAATCAACGAAATCATCCAAGAGGCTTTGCGTTTGCCAGCGACTGCACGGTTTGAGATCGTCGCCCAGTTGATGCAGAGCCGAGACAAGCCAGACCCAGAGATTGAACGTATTTGGGGCGACGAGGCTGTGCGGCGCCTAGCCGCTCTGGACGCGGGACGGGGCCAGACTTATGCTGTTGACGAGGTATTTGGTCAAGACTGATGCAGGTTCGGTTTGGAGAGCTGGGTGGACCGCTTTCCCTTTAGTTGGAACGGTTGGTTTACAGCCGCCACCACGAAACGCCGATTGGCTACCCACCATAGTCCCGCTGAAACCCATCCTCCCGCTGCGCCCGCACCGCCAGCACAAACACCGTGTCCATGGCTACCACATGGCGGTATGGCGCCACATAGCCACGCGAAGCGCGACCGATCACCAGTTCACGAAGGCCGTCTCTGGCGGGCCGCGCTATCAGCGGGCTGTGGGTCAGGATTTGAATGGCCTCCAGGATTTCACCGATGCGCTGGGGCGCAGTGCCCGCGTCAAACTGGGCGATGTAATCAAATAAGCGGTCAAAGTCATCGAAGACCTGTGGGGACAGCTCAATGCGCGCCATGCGAGCGCTCAAGGGCTGAGTTTGCGGGCGGCGGGTTTGCGCGCGGGCGGCCAGATAGGCCTTGGCTACCTGCCGAATCCCTGGTGCGCTTTGGGGGGGCCGCGTGCGGCCCGCCATCCAAGCTTCAGCGCACTTTGCCCCGCATTTGGTATCCCAAATGAGATAGACTCTCATTTAGGTTTGCGTTTTTCATCGGAGCGTCCATGTCCCATCTGCAGTTGCTGTCTGACTTGCCCAACGGCACGCACGCTACGGTTACAGGTTTGGTGTCTGGTGCCACTGCGGTGCAAAGCGCCACGGCGCAGCGCCTGGGCGAACTGGGCTTTATTCCCGGCGAGCCGGTGCAGATGCTGCGCCGGGGGCCGGGCGGGCGCGAACCCTTGGCGGTGCGGGTGGGCGACACCCAGTTTGCGCTGCGCCTGGTAGAGGCGCAATGCATACAAGTCCGTGCGGTGGCCGCGCCATGAACGCTGCGAAGGCCTTGGTGGCCCTGGTTGGCAATCCCAACTGCGGCAAAACCGCTTTGTTCAACCTGTTGACGGGTGCCCGCCAGAAAGTCGCCAATTACGCCGGTGTCACGGTGGAGCGCAAAGTTGGCAGCGCCCGCTTGCCCGACGGCAGCACGGTGGCGGTGGTTGATTTGCCGGGGGCCTACAGCCTGAACCCCATGACGCCCGACGAGCAGGTCATGTTCGACGTGCTGCAGGGCCGCCGTGCCGGGGAGGTCGCGCCCGATCTGGTGGTGGCCGTGGTGGACGCCACCAATTTGCGCATGAATTTGCGGCTGGTTTTGGAGCTCAAGGCGCTGAACCGCCCTTTGGTGTTGGCGCTGAATATGGCCGACGTGGCGCGCAGCAACGGCCTGGTGATAGACCTGCCGCGCCTGGCGCAGGAGCTGGGTTGCCCCGTGGTGGAAACCGTAGGCGTGCAAGCAGACGGCGCGGCCGCGCTGCTGCACACGCTGCAAAACTGGCTGGTGGCGCATCGGCATCCGGCATCCCCCCAAGCCGCTGCCGCCCAGGTGTCCGCCGATCCGGCCCGGGTCGATGTAGGCGTTTTGCAAGCCGAGGTACGGCGGATTCTGGCCGTGGTGGCGCCGCAGGCACCGCGGGTGGGCCGTTTCCAGGAGCGCATGGACGCGGTGGTGATGCACCCTTTTGGGGGCCTGGTCCTGCTGGCGGCGGTTTTGTTTTTGGTGTTCCAGGCGGTGTTTTCCTGGGCCGCGCTGCCCATGGATGCGATCAAGGCCGCGATGGCCGCCGTGGCCGACTGGACGAATAGCGCCATGGACGAGGGCCCGCTGCGCAGCCTGCTGGTGGACGGGGTGATTGCCGGGGTCGGTGGCGTGGTGGTTTTTCTGCCGCAGATTTTGATTTTGTTCTTCTTCATTCTGCTGCTCGAAGATTCAGGCTACCTGCCGCGCGCGGCCTTTTTGCTGGACAACCTGATGGGGCGCGTGGGCCTGTCGGGCCGGGCTTTTATTCCGCTGCTGAGCAGCTTTGCCTGCGCGATTCCCGGCATCATGGCCACCCGCACGATTGCCAACTGGCGTGACCGCCTGGCCACCATCATGGTCGCGCCGCTGATGACCTGTTCTGCCCGTCTGCCGGTGTACGCGCTGGTCATCGGGGCATTTATCCCGGAGCGCAGCGTAGGTGGCCTGAGCCTGCGCGGGCTGACGCTGTTTGGCCTGTACCTGGCGGGCGTGGTCTCGGCGATGGCGGTGGCCTGGTTGCTCAAACGGGTCTGGATGAAGTCGGCCTACCAGCCGCTGATGCTGGAGCTGCCGCCGTACCGGCTGCCCAATCTGCGCCACCTGGCGCTGGGTTTGTGGGAGCGGGCGCGGATTTTCCTGGAGCGGGTGGGCGGCACCATCTTCACGCTCATGGTTTTGCTCTGGTTTTTCTCGACCTACCCGCATCCGCCCGCAGCGTGGGATCCCTCGCAGGGTCCGGCGATCCAGTACAGCGTGGCCGGTATGCTGGGCCGGGCCTTGGAAGTGGTGTTTGCGCCCATAGGCTTTAACTGGCAGATCTCGATTGCGCTGGTGCCCGGCATGGCCGCGCGCGAGGTTGCGGTAGGCGCGTTGGGGACGGTATACGCGCTGTCGGCTGCCAGCGACGGCGTGGCCGAAGCGCTGGCGCCGGTGTTGACGCAGGGCTGGTCGGTTGCGACCGCGTATTCGCTCTTGGCCTGGTTTGTATTTGCCCCGCAGTGCCTGTCCACGCTGGCCGTGGTGCGGCGCGAGACCAATTCCTGGCGCTATCCGCTGCTCATGGCGGGCTATTTGTTTGCGCTGGCTTATGCCGCGTCGTTTATTACCTACCGGCTGGCCTTATGGGCGCAGGTGTGAGGAGGGCGTTTTGATGGACGTGCAAAGCGCTTTTGCTGGTCTGGTCGTGGCATGGTGTGCTGTATTGGCGCTGCGCCGCTTGGTCGGCGCGAATGCGCGCAGAAGCTTGGCGGATGCCGTTCTGACTGTGCCCGGCGGTGCAGCCTTGGCGGCGTGCTTGCTGCCGCAGCGCGTCGGCGGCGCGTGCGGTGGCTGTGATGGTTGTTCTGGCGGACGCCCGGCGTCGATGCCGCCGGGTGCGGGTACATCCGCTGAACGGGTGATTCCGGTCCGTCCGCTTGCAAGTACGCAGACGCAGGCAGCGCTTCAGCGCCCTTGCGGTGCGGCCAGCCACTGGCGCGCCAGCTCGACCCAGTAGGTGCCGCCCAGCGGAATCAGCTCGTCGTTGAAATCGTAGCTGGGGTTGTGCAGGGTGCAGGGCCCAGCACCATGGCCCATGGCGCGGTGCTCGCCTTCGCCGTTGGAGATGAAACAGTACGCGCCCGGTTTGGCCTGCAGCATGTAGGCAAAGTCTTCCGCACCCATGGTCGGCTCCTGCGCCGTGACGTTTTCTGCACCGACGATGCCTTGCATTACTGTGCGGGCGAAAGCCGCTTCGGCTTCGCTGTTGATGGTGGGCGGGTAGTTGCGGCTGAAGCTGAATTCGCAGCGCGCGCCAAAGGCTTCGCACAGCTTCTCGGACACCTCGCGCATGCGCTGCTCAATCATGTCCAGCACCGCGACGCTGAAGGTGCGCACCGTGCCTTGCATGACGCAAAAATTGGGCACCACGTTGGTGGCTTCCCCGGCTTGCAGCATGGTGACCGAGATCACCCCCGCGTCTACCGGCTTTTTGTTGCGGGTAATGATGGTTTGAAAAGCCTGCACCAGCTGGCAGGCAATCGGCACCGGGTCGATGCCGTTATGGGGCAGGGCGGCGTGGCTGCCCTTGCCATGGACGGTGATTTTGAATTCATTGCTCGACGCCATCACCGGTCCGGCGCTGACTGCGAAGCTGCCGACTTTGCCGCCGGGCCAGTTGTGCATGCCGAACACCGCCTCCATGGGGAATTGGGTGAACAAGCCCTCCTTGACCATTTCGCGCGCGCCGCCGCCGCCTTCTTCGGCCGGTTGGAAGATGGCGTAAACCGTGCCGTCGAAGTCGCGCCGCGCCGCGAGCTGCTTGGCCGCTGCCAGCAGCATGGCGGTATGGCCATCATGGCCGCAGGCGTGCATTTTTCCGGGATGCGTGCTGGCGTGGGCAAAGGTGTTGAACTCCTGCATGGGCAGTGCGTCCATATCAGCCCGCAAGCCCACGCCGCGCCCGCAGGCCCCGCCATCACGCCCATGGATGATGCCGATCACACCGGTGCTCGCCATGCCACGGTGCATGGGAATGCCCCAGCTGGCCAGTTGCTGCGCCACGACCTCGGCGGTGCGCACTTCCTGGAAACACAGCTCGGGGTGGGCGTGGATGTCTTTGCGGATGGCCGTAATCGCGGCAGCGTCTTGCAGGATAGAGGCGTCGATTTTCATGGTCAGACTCGGCGGTTGTGGGGCGTGAATCGGGTTGGATAGCGTGGCAATTTAACGCTCGCGGGGGCGCAGGGTGATCAGAAGGGCTGGCGGCGTACGGCCGTTTTCATCTTTGGGCAAGCGTTCGGTTTTGTCCAAAGCCCGCATCGCGGCTGTGTCCCAGGACTTCACGCTGCTGGGGTTGACGACCGAGCTGCCGATGATCACGCCCTCTGGCCCCAGTCGTACCAAAATGTCTACCGCAGGATTTCCAGAAACTGAATCGGCATCGAAGGTGATATTCGGCCGGATGGCGGCTTGCACGCTGGCCGCGTACTTATCCGACATTTTTGCCACCAGTTTGCTTGCCGCCTCCGACGCAGGCGCATCGGCATCCGTTTTCTGAAGAATGCGTTTCTTCTGGTCCTCGGTCTGCTCTTTGATCTCCGACTCTTTGGCCATCTTCTTGATCCGATCTTCCTGTTCCTTGCGCTGACGCTCACGTTCCTTGCGCGCGGTTTCCTCTTTTTGTTTGCGCGCAGCTTCAGCCTCCTCCTTATCTTTCAGCTTACGTGCCGCCTCTGCATCATCTTTTTCTTTTTGCTTGCGTACAGCGTCTGCTTCTTCTTTTTCCTTGTGTTTGCGTGCAGCTTCAGCCTCGTCTTTTTCTTTTTGCCTGCGCACGGCTTCGGCTTCCTCTTTTTGCTTACGCGCGGCTTCGGCTTCATCTTTTTCTTTTTGCCTGCGCGCGGCTTCTGCCTCGTCCTTCTCTTTTTGTTTGCGTGCAGCCTCTGCTTCTTCCTTGTCTTTACGTTTGCGTGCTGCTTCCGCTTCCTGCGCGAGTTTTTCGGCCTGCTCGTCGGCTAGCTCCTTGGCTTTTTTCTTTTTCTGCGCAGCAATGTCTGCTTCCTCGCCTTTGGGGTTGATTGGCTTGGGCGCAGGCAGGACTTCGGCTTTGGTTGCGGGCTTGGCAGGTTCCGGTGGCGCTTTGGCTGCAGCCGGTGCCGGCGGTGGAGGAGCTGGCTCGGGCGTACGGGTCGGAGCCGGAGTGGGCG
Source organism: Comamonadaceae bacterium (assembly GCA_947446885.1). Classification (GTDB taxonomy): domain Bacteria; phylum Pseudomonadota; class Gammaproteobacteria; order Burkholderiales; family Burkholderiaceae_C; genus Allorhodoferax. The sequence continues at coordinate 28,796 of CANFHZ010000010.1, read as the reverse complement.
CAGGGGGCTCGGGCGGCGGCAGGGGTTCCGGCTGGTTTTGCAGCGCAAGCTTGTCCCACAGCTCGGCCTGCGCTGTGAGTATGACGGGCTGGTCACGCCACTTGACCACCCAGGACAGGCACAGCAGCAACAGCATGTGAACCAGCACGGCCAGCACCGCCGACGGCCAGGTGCCGCGCTCCGGCGGCGGCGCGAACGACGCCCGCCTGGGCGCCTTGCTGGCCGGCTTGGCTTGGCTCATGTGTCAGGGGGCGAGTTGTACCGACAAGCCGACACGCTGGATGCCGGCACGCTGCAAGGTGTCCATGACTTTGACCACGCGCTCGTATAGCACGCTTTTATCTGCGCTGATGACCACCGCAGTGTTGGCCGGTGCGCGTGGGGCGCCGCCGTTCTTGCCCTCGCCCTCGGGTTCGGTCTGGGCGCGCTTGATCGCAGCGGCCAAGGCATCGAGACGGACCGGGTTGCTCTTGTCTTTGAGTTTCAGTTCCAGGCGGTCGTCTTTGCCGATCACGATCTGGATGATGCGATCCGGCTGCTTGGACGCCTGCCCGATGCTGGGCAACTCGATCAGGCTGGGCGTGATCAGCGGTGCCGTGACCATGAAGATGATCAGCAGCACCAGCATCACGTCGATAAAGGGAACCATGTTCACTTCATTGATGGCGCGTCGGCCACGGCCGCGGGGGCTTACAGCAGGCATGGTGCTACCCCCTAGCGGCTTGCGACCGGGGCCGCAAGGGTGCTGACTTTGCGCTGCAGGATGTTCGAGAACTCTTCCATGAAGGTTTCTTGTTGGATGCCGATACGATCCAGATCGCGCGCAAAGCGGTTGTAGGCGACTACTGCCGGAATCGCGGCAAACAGGCCGATGGCGGTTGCCACCAAAGCCTCGGCGATTCCGGGTGCCACCGTGGCCAGGGTTACCTGCTGCAGGGCCGCAAGGCCGGTGAAGGCGTGCATGATTCCCCAGACCGTACCGAACAAACCGAGGTAGGGCGAGACCGAGCCTACCGACGCCAGAAAGGACAAATTCGTCTCGACCGCATCCATTTCGCGTTGCAAGGTCGCGCGCATGGCGCGGCGCGCGCTGTCCATGACGGGCCCCACGTCAGCCACGCGGCGTTCGCGCATTTCTTTGCGCACCTCCCGCATGCCGCTGGCAAATATGCGCTCCATGGGGCCGCAGTTCTGGCTGCGCTGCTGGGCTGCGTTGTAAAGCTCTTCCAGACTCGCGCCGGTCCAAAAGTCTTTGGTGAAGATTTCGTTTTGCTGCTTGATGCGGTGCAAATGGATGAGTTTGCGGAATATCGCGGCCCAGCTCATGACCGAAATCAGCAGCAAGAGCACCAGCACCGCCTGCACCACCAGGCTGGCGTGCGCCACAAGTTGAAAGATGTCCAGATCTTGGTTCATGGTTCTATCCTGTCAGGTCAAAAGCGTGGTCAGTCGCTGCGCCGCCGTAGCCAGGGTGTCCATGGAGCTGGCGGTGGAAAAGCGGACGAATTGTGCGGTATCAGCGTGGCCGAAGTCGCGCCCGGGTGTGATGGCAACGTGCGCCCGGCGCATGACTTCAAATGCAAAGTCCCAGCTGTCTTTCACGCCCAGGCGGTCGCAGGCGGCGCGGCAATCGGCCCACACATAAAAAGCACCGTCCGGCACCACCGGCACCTGCAGTCCGGCGCGCTGCAGGGCGGGTACAAAAAAATCGCGCCGCGCGGCAAACGCGCTGCGCCGCTGTTCGTATATGGCCAGGCTGTCGGGTTCGAAGCAGGCCAGGGCCGCGTGCTGGGCGATGGTGCTGGGGCAGATAAACAGGTTTTGTGCCAGCCGCTCCACCACCGGAACCAGCGCCGGCGGCAGCACCAGCCAGCCCAAGCGCCACCCGGTCATATTGAAGTACTTGCTGAAGCTGTTGATGCTGATGACGTTCTCATCCAGCGCCAGCGCGCTGCTGCCGAACCGGTCGTCAAAAGACAGCGGCAGGTAAATTTCATCGACCAGTGTGATGCCGCCGCGTGCTTGAACGAGGGTATGGATTGCGCGCAGAACCTCGGGTGCAATCGAGCTGCCCGTAGGGTTGGAGGGGGAGGCCAACAACACCCCCCGGGTGTGTGGGCCCCAGGCCTGCTGCACCTGCTCGGCGTCCAGTTGAAAGCGGCTGGCCGCCGTGGTGGGAAGCAATACCGGGCGGCCATCGGCCGCGCTCACAAAATGCCGGTTGCAGGGGTAGCTTGGGTCGGGCATCAGCATCTCGTCGCCCGCGTCGATCAGCGCCAGACAGGCCAACTGCAAGGCTGCCGACGCGCCCGCCGTGACAACAATTCTTTCGGCACCAATTTCCAGCCCGTAGCGCTGGTGGTACCAGTGGCTGATGCGCTCGCGCAAAGCTGTCAGACCCACTGCCGGCGTGTATTGGCTGTTGCCCGCGCGGATGGCCCGCTCTGCGGCCTCTTGTACCAACGGCGGTGCGGTGAAGTCGGGCTCGCCGATATTCAGGTAAACCATGGGGCGGTCGCTGCCCGCAAGCTCTGCGCCCAGAGCGGCGGCCGCCTTGCCCACTTCCATCACGTAAAAAGGCGTGATGCGGCGGGCGCGTTCGCTGATCTTCATGACGCGGCAGGAGCGGCCCGGTGGGCGCGTACTTCGTCCGGTCTGAGCATGGGGGCCAGCCCGTTGAGCACCGCGTTCACGTATTTGTGGCCGTCGGTTCCGCCAAATTCCTTGGCCAGTTCGATGCATTCATTGAGCACGGCACGCCAGGGTACATCGGCGCAGTGCAGCATCTCGTAGGCGCCTATCCACAGCACCGCATGCTCAATCGGCGACAGATCCGCCAGCGGGCGGTCTACTTTTTGGGCAATGTGGGCGTCCAGCACGGTGGCCTGGGCAATGCAGCCGTGCAGCAGCGCGTCGAAATGCACTGCATCGGCTTTGTGAAAACCCATCAGATCGCGCGTGAAATGGTCGATGTCCTCGGCCGGATTTTTTCCGACCAGATGCTGGTACAGGCCTTGCAGAGCGAATTCGCGGGCACGGGTGCGCGCGCTCTTCTTCGGGAACTTCTGCGCCTTGGGCGGCGCGCCTGCGTCCGGGGACGCGGCGGGGGGCATGGTGGACTGGACCATCAGCCGATGCGATCCAGCAGGTTGATCATCTCCACCGCCACGCGGGCGGCCTCACGGCCTTTCTCTTCCTGACGGGCCTCGGCCTGCGCCAGGTCCTCGGTGGTCAGGATGGCATTGACCACCGGCACGTGGTAGTCCAGCGCGATGCGGGTCACACCGGCGCCCGATTCGTTGGCCACCAGCTCAAAGTGGTAAGTCTCGCCCCGGATGATGCAGCCCAGCGCAATCAAGGCATCGTGCGAGGCTTTTTCTGCCAGTGCCTGCAGCACAACAGGAATTTCCAGGGCGCCGGGAACGCTGTAGTGGTCAATGTCACGCGCATGCACACCCAGAGCCATCAATTCCTGGCGGCAGTGCGCGGTCAGCGACTCGGTAACCGGCGCGTTGAAGCGGGCCTGCACCAACGCAATACGCAGTCCCTTGCCGTCCAGGGCCTGTTCACGCTCAGGGGTTGCGCCCTTGTTTGCACCAAACATAGTGTTCCTTGTTCTTTGTCGATCAATCGGTCTGGCTGATGTAGCCCACCGTTTCCAATCCGAACCCAGCCAGGCTGGGCATGCGCCGCGGACTGCCCATCAGCCGCATGCGGCGCACGCCGCAGTGCAAGAGTATTTGTGCGCCGATGCCGTAGGTACGCAAGTCCAGCCGCCCACGCTCGGGCGCTTGGGCCGGGCGCGCCGTACCCTCAAACTGGGCCAGCAACTGTTCGCTGCTCTCCCCGCAGTTCAGCAGGACGACGACGCCACGCCCTTCGCGCTGGATGTGCTGCAAGGCGCGGTCCAGGCTCCAGGAGTGCATGCTGCTCCCCACCTCCAGTGCGTCCAGCACCGACAAAGGCTCGTGTACCCGGGCACTGACTGCGTCGCCCGGTTCCCAGCTGCCTGTAACCAGCGCCAGGTGCACACCCAGGCCTGCGGTATCGCGGAACGCGTGGGCGGTGAACAGCCCCTGGGCCGTTTGCAGACTGCGGGTCCCCAGCTTTTGCAGCAGGGAGGCCTCGCGGCTGCGGTATTCGATCAGCGCGGCAATGGTGCCAATCTTCAGACCGTGGGCGGCGGCAAACAGCTGTAAATCGGGCAAGCGGGCCATGGTGCCGTCGTCATTCATGATTTCGCAAATGACCGCCGCAGGTGAGCACCCGGCCATGGCCGACAGGTCGCACCCGGCTTCGGTGTGGCCCGCCCGCATCAGCACCCCGCCGTCCACTGCCTGCAAGGGAAAGATGTGTCCCGGCTGTACCAGATCGCTGGCTATTGCGCCGGGGGCTACCGCGGCTTGCACAGTACGGGCCCGGTCGGCGGCGCTGATGCCGGTGGTCACGCCCTGGGCTGCTTCGATAGATACGGTGAATGCGGTGGCGTGCTTGGTGCCGTTGCGGGTGGCCATGGGTGGCAGCGCCAGCCGCTCGCAGCGCTCGCGTGTGAGCGTCAGGCAAATCAGGCCGCGTCCGAAGCGGGCCATGAAGTTGATGGCCTCGGCGCTGACATGGTCAGCCGCCAGCACCAGATCTCCTTCGTTTTCGCGGTCTTCTTCGTCGACCAGAATCACCATGCGACCGGCGCGCAATTCGGCAACGATGTCACTGACCGGGGAAATCGGTGCGGGGGAGGGCGGGCTCTGGGACATAAAAGAACAGAATAGGTAAATGACCGGCTACGCACGGCGCAGCCAACGCGCATTATCCCCCGCTAATCGTCCACGCTGGCGCTCCAGCGCTTGTCCCAGCCTTTTTGCAAATCGCGCCGCTCGCGCTTGGTGGGACGCCCGTGTTCCATCGCAGCGGCAGGTTCAGGGGCCAAGCGCAGGCGCTCGGCCAGCTCGGAGCGGGTCTTTATGCTGTCAGGGGTTTCTTCGTACAACTGCTGCGCCACCGGTGCGGGCCCGCGTTGATGGCTTAGACCACGTACGATCAATTCCCGCTCGAAACGTCCTTGGCGCAGCCGCAAACGGTCGCCGATCTTGAGTTCGCGGGCAGGCTTCACATCGTTGCCATTGAGCTGTACCCGGCCCAGGCTGACCTCTTCGCTGGCCAGCGCGCGGGTCTTGTACAGGCGTGCAGCCCACAGCCACTTGTCGATGCGCACCGGAAGACCGGGGAAGCCGGTCATGGAATTTTTCGAAGATTAAAGGGTTTATACCTAGACCATGAAGGCCGACGTGGGTTGAATTGCTTGTCATCATAGAAGCCCTGTATCCAACTGGAGTGTGTGTGATGCGTCGTGATGTTTTTCTGAAATCGATGGCCGCTGCGGCCCTCGTGTCGGGGGTGTCCATGCAGGCCCGGGCTGCTGCCAATCTGAAGATGATGATTCCCGCCAACCCCGGCGGTGGCTGGGACACCACCGCACGTGAATTGGGTAAGGCCTTGCTGGACGCCAAAGTGGCCGATACCGTGCAGTACGAAAACAAGGGCGGTGCGGCGGGTGCGCTGGGCTTGGCGCAGTTTGTTAACGCGGCCAAGGGCGACCCCAGCAGCATCATCATGACCGGCGCCGTGATGGTGGGCGGCATCATCACCGCCAAACCGGCGGTGGGCATGGAAAAAATCACACCGATTGCGCGCCTCACCAGCGAGTACAACGTGTTCGTGGTTCCGGCGGACTCGCCACTCAAGACCATGAAAGACGTGGTCGAGCAGTTGAAAAAAGACCCCGGCAGCGTCAAATGGGGCGGCGGCTCGCGCGGTTCCACCGAGCACATCTGTGCCTCCATGCTGGCCACCAAGACGGGGGTCGATCCCAAGAAGGTCAACTATGTCGCTTTCCGGGGCGGCGGTGAAGCTATCTCCGCCATTCTGGGCGGCAACGTCACGGTGGGCGGTAGCGGCTACAGCGAGTTTTCCGAGCACATCAAGGCCGGCAAAATGCGCCCCATTGGCGTCACCTCCGAGAAACGGCTCCCCGGCATTGACATTCCCACGCTTAAAGAGCAGGGCTTTGACGTGGTGCTGGGCAATTGGCGCGCGCTCTACGGCGCTCCGGATATCAGTGCCGCTCAGCGCGCTGCGCTGACCGAGATGGTGGTCAAAGCGACCCAGAGCAAAGCCTGGACGGAGGCGCTGCAGAAATACAGCTGGACACCGGCCTTGCTGACGGGCAAGGCTTTTGACGACTTCGTTGACGACGAATTCGCCCGGCTGCGCGGCATCATGCATCTGTCGGGCATGGTTTGATCCCGCAGAAACACAGCCCGGCGCGCCAAGGCATTCTTGGCGTGGCGGTTGCCCTGATCGGGCTGGCAATCGGCTGGGGGGCGCTGTCGATTTCATCCGAGGCCGGTTACGCTGGCGTGGGTCCGAATTTTCTGCCCTGGGTGCTTGCTCTGGCCTTGCTGGGTTGCGGTATCGGCCTGGTCCGCGCGGCGCACAGCGGTGGCTTTGCCGACATGGAGGAGCTGAGCACGCCGGCCGACGGTCCTTACTGGCGCGGCTTTGTCTGGATGTCAGGCGGGCTCTTGCTGAATGCGCTGCTGATCACCCACATCGGTTTTATTCTGAGTTGCGCCCTGTGTTTTGCCTGCGCAGCGCGCGGCTTGCGCGGTGCTGAGCAGCAGACTTCGCAGACCTGGATGGTCACGCTGCGCGACGCGATAGGCGGCATCGCGATTTCGGCACCGGTGTTCTGGCTGTTCACCCGGTTTTTGGCGATCAGCCTGCCCGCACTCACCACGAGCGGCTGGCTGTGATGGACATCTGGCAGCAACTGCTCGCGGGCTTTGCAACTGCGGGAACGCCTATCAACCTGCTCTGGGCTTTGGTTGGCTGCGCACTTGGAACCGCCGTGGGTGTTTTGCCAGGCATCGGCCCGGCTACCGCGGTGGCCATGTTGTTGCCCATCACGGCCAAGGTGGAAGCGACGGCGTCGATGATCTTTTTTGCCGGCATCTACTACGGCGCGATGTACGGCGGCTCCACCACCTCGATTTTGCTCAACACGCCGGGGGAAACTGCCAGCATGGTCACTGCCATGGAAGGCAACAAAATGGCCAAGAGCGGGCGCGCGGGTGCCGCGCTGGCCACTGCAGCCATTGGCTCGTTTGTGGCCGGAACCGTGGCCACCGTGTTCGTGACCCTATTTGCGCCGCTGGTGGCGCAGTACGCCGTCAAGCTGGGGCCGCCGGAATACTTTTGTCTGATGTTGCTGGCCTTGACCACGGTCAGCGCCGTGCTGGGTCAGAGCACCCTGCGCGGCTTGACCGCGCTCTTTATCGGATTGGCTGCCGGGCTGGTTGGCATGGACCAGATTACCGGGCAGGCGCGCTACACCGGCGGGGTGCCGGAGTTGCTCGACGGTGTGGAAATCGTGCTGGTCGCTGTGGGCCTGTTTGCGGTGGCCGAAGCCTTGCACGCCGTCCTGTTTGAGGGCCGGGTGGAGGAGTCACGCAACCACATGGGCCGGGTCGGCATGAGCGCGCGCGACTGGCGGCGTTCGGTACCCGCCTGGCTGCGCGGCACGGCGATTGGCGCGCCCTTCGGCTGCATCCCGGCCGGTGGCACCGAGATCCCGACTTTTTTGAGTTACGCCACCGAGAAGAAGCTTGCCACCGGCGACGCTTTGGCTGAGTTCGGTACCAGCGGCGCGATTGAAGGCGTGGCCGGCCCCGAGGCAGCCAACAACGCCACGGTGACTACGGCCCTGATTCCGCTGCTCACTTTGGGGATTCCGGTCAGCAACACCACGGCGGTGCTGTTGGGTGCATTCCAGAATTACGGCATACAGCCGGGTCCCCAGCTCTTCAGCAGTTCGGCCGCGCTGGTGTGGGCCCTGATTGCCTCGCTGTACATCGGCAACCTCATGTTGCTGGTGCTCAACCTGCCGCTGGTGGGCTTGTGGGTCAAGCTGCTCAAGGTGCCGCGTCCGCATCTCTATGCGGGCATCCTGATTTTTGCCACGGTGGGGGCCTACGGTATGCGGCAAAGCGCGTTTGATCTGGTGCTGCTCTATGCCATCGGTGTGCTGGGGCTGGTGATGCGGCGCTTCAGTTTTCCGAGCGCACCGGTCGTGGTGGGCATGATTTTGGGACCTTTGGCGGAGGCGCAAATGCGCAACGCGCTGTCGATTGGCGAGGGCAACTGGCTGGTGTTCGTGCAGCGTCCGGCGTCGCTGGCGATTCTGCTGGTGGTAGTCGCGGTGCTGTTGGTACCGCGCTTGCTCCAGTCCCGCACCCCAGCCCCAAGCGGCTAGACCCATGCGGTGCGCGCCGGTGGTGTTTGGAGGGAAAACCAGGCATCCACCGCGCTGGGGTCTTGAACTGTGCGCAGGCTGGTAAAGGCCAGTTGCGCCTGCGGGTATTTGCGGCGCAAAAAATTCAACCACTGCTTGAGCCGTCCGGCCTGTTGCCGTCGGTCCAGCCGGGCACGTACCACGCTCCAAAAATAGCGCAAATGCGGTTGCAAATCGTCCCACGAGGTGGCGCTGTCGCTGATGCCCGTATCCCAAGCCCGCAGACTGCGGCCCAGGCCGGGATCGGTGACGATTCCGCGCCCCAGCATCAGGTCCGGGCAGCCCGATTCGCGGCGTGCGCGGCAGGCGTCTGCGGTGTTCCATATTTCGCCATTGGCTACCAGCGGTGTGTGGATGGCCGCGCGGATGTCAGCAATGCGCGCCCAGTAGGCCGGCGGGCGGTAGGCGTCGGCACGGGTGCGGGCGTGGACCACGATTTCGTCCGCGCCCCCTTCTTGCAAGGCTTGGGCGCATTCGACTGCGCGGCTGTCGTCCAGAAAGCCCAGACGCATCTTGGCGCTGACCACCTGGTGCGCGGGCACCGCCTTGCGCACGGCGCTGACGATGCGCCATAACAGCTCGGGGTCTTGCAGCAGCGCAGCACCCCCGCCGTGGCGGTTCACCACTTTGGCGGGGCAGCCGAAATTCAGATCCACCCCGTCACAGCCCATGCCCGCCACCCGCGCGGCGTTGTCAGCGAGACAGCCCGGGTCTGAGCTCAGCAGCTGGGGCCGCACCGGCACACCGGCCGGGGTGCGCCCACCGTGGGCCAGTTCCGGCACCACGCGCAGGTAGGCCCGCTCGGGCAAGAGGGTGTTGGTGACCCGGATGAATTCGGAGACGCAGCGGTCTATGCCGCCTATGCGGGTGAGCACATCGCGCAGCACGCAATCGAGCAGGCCCTCCATGGGCGCCAGCACAATTTGCGGCACGGCAGCGGCTTTCAGCGGGGCGCGCCCATGGCCAGGGCTGCGGCTTTGGACGCCTCCAGCGAAGCGGTGTCAGCGGCCTGCCGGGTCGGCCAACCGGCCAGGTGCTGCTGGGACAGGGTGGCCAGCGCCGCGATCCACGCGCTGTGGTCGTTCAGGCAGGGTATGTATTGAAAGGCGCTGCCACCGGCTTCCAGAAACGCGGCGCGGGCTTCCATATTGATTTCTTCCAGCGTTTCCAGGCAGTCGCTGCTGAAGCCTGGGCAGACCAGGTCCACCCGCTTCAAACCCCCTTGTGCCAGCGCGATCAGTGTGGGTTCGGTATAGGGCTCCAGCCATTTGGCGCGGCCCAGGCGGCTTTGGAAGGTGACCTGGTACTGGGACTTGTCCAAGCCCAAGGCCTCAGCGAGCAGGCGTGCGGTTTTGTGGCACTCGCAGTGGTAGGTGTCTCCCAGATGCAGCGTGCGCTCGGGAACACCGTGAAAGCTCATCACCAGCTTGTCGCCCCGCCCGTTCGCCGCCCAGTGCGCTTGCACCGATGCGGCAAGCGCCGCGATGTAGCCCGGGTCGTCGTGGTAGCGGTTGATGAAGCGGAACTCGGGCACCGTGCGGGTGCGGGCCGCCCAGGTGTAGACCGCGTCAAACAGGCTGGCGGTGGTGGTGGCCGAATACTGCGGATACGCCGGCAGCAGCAGAACCCGGTTGACGCCCTCGGCTTTGAGTGCGTCGAGCTGCGAGGCAATCGAGGTGCTGCCGTAGCGCATGGCCCAGCGCACTGTGACCTGCTCACCCCGCTCCCGCAGCACCTTGTGCAAGAGCGCGGCCTGCTTTTCTGTCCACAACTTCAGCGGTGAGCCTTCCGACGTCCAGATGCTGGCGTATTTGGCTGCCGACTTGGCCGGTCTAAAGCGCAGGATGATGCCGTGGAGAATCAGCAGCCAGAGCAGGCGCGGTATTTCCACCACCCGCTGGTCGCTCAAAAATTCGGCCAGGTAGCGGCGCACGGCGGCGGGCGTGGGCGCATCGGGCGTGCCCAGATTGCAATACAAAATTGCTGTCTTAGGCGCTTGGCCGTGGGTAAATAGGGGTTCGGTCGCAAAAGGCATAGTCGGCTATTCTCTCCCAGCCATGCTCGACACCGCCCGCATCACCGCCATCACCCTCGATCTCGATGACACCCTGTGGCCCGTGCTGCCCACATTGGTACGGGCCGAGGCCGCTTTGTGCGATTGGCTGGCCCCTCGCGCACCCCGCACCGCGGCACTGTTTGCGGATACCCCGCGCCGCTTGGCCTTGCGCCAGGAGGTGCTGGACCAGCACCCCGACTACCTGCACGACCTGAGCTTTCAGCGCCTGCGCGCACTGGCGCTGGGCCTGGCGCGTGCGGGCGAGGACGCCGCTCTGGCAGAGCCCGCTTTTGAGGTTTTTTTCGCCGCGCGCCAGCAGGTTGATTTGTACCCACAGGCCGCAGAAGTCTTGCAGCGCCTGAGCGCACGCTATCCGCTGCTGGCCGTCTCCAACGGCAACGCGGATGTGGTGCGCGTTGGGTTGGGCGCGTATTTTTCAGGCAGCGTTAGCGCTCGCGATGCTGGTGTGGCCAAACCCGATCCCCGGATTTTTCATGCCGCTGCTGCGCATCTGGGTTGCGCGCCGCACCAGGTTTTGCATGTGGGCGACGACCACGCAGCCGATGTAGTGGGGGCCGCGCAGGCGGGCATGCAGGCCGTCTGGTTGCGCCACCCCACGGCCATAGAAGCGCCGCAGAGTGCGCATGCCCACCTGGTGGTGGACGATTTGCGCCACCTGTGCGAGGCGCTGGGGCTGTAGCAGGCGAGCGCCCGCCGACGCCGGTGTGGGCCCGACCTAGCGCAGGGTGAACAAGGGAATGTCGTAGCGCCGCGCCAGCGCGTCCACCGCCCGGCGCGTTTTGCCTGCAAAAAACTCCGCGACGGCCTGGTGCCGTTCCGGGCTGAACATGGTGGTTTCTGCGGTGCCCGCGTGCTCCAGCAGCTGCACCAGGGCCTGGGCGAAATGCGGCTCCAGCGCGGCCAGGGCCACACGCCCGTCTTTGCAGCGGTAGATGCGGTAACCCGCATGGGCACCGCCAACTGCGCCAGCAGGCGCTGTCAGCCCCCAGCTGCGCGGCAGCGCCAGATAGTGCGCGGCGTCGGCCAGTGCCACTTCCAACCGAACACCGCGCCCGGTGCGCAGTTGTTCCAGCCGCGCCTGCACAATCGCCTCGCTGGCCATGAGCGCGCCGCCCATGTCGGCGTACAGCGTGGGCGGCAGTTCCATACCGCCCACCAGCCCGGCTTCGGCCAGGTAGGTGAGGTCATGGCCCGGCTCCTCGGCGCGCGCGCCACTGGACCCCACGATGCAGACCATGGACAGCGCCGGATAGGCCTTGTGCAGGCCAGCCCAGCCCAGCCCCAGCTTGGTCAGCGCCGAGGGCCGGAAAGACGTGAGCAGAATGTCGGTGCCCGCCAGCGCGGCGTGCAGCCTGGACTGGCCCGCATCGGTCTTCAGGTCTGCCTGCAGCACTTTCACGCCCTGGTGCATGGCGGCGTAGGCATGGGCGTTGTAGCGCTGCATGGGATCGCCGCTGCGGCCCGGCGGGGCGGGCGGCTCCAGCTTGGTGCAGCGCGCGCCCATGGCACGCAGGCGCATCAGCGCGGCCGGGCCGGGCAGGTTCAACGCCAGGCTGAGGATACGGGTCGCACGCAGGGGTCGCACGGGCATGGTGGTGGGCATGTTGGGGATAAGGCCTGCAATATAGTTGCCCCTTCTCCGATACGGCAAGGACGCCTGTGACCCCCGACGCCACCACCGCTGATTTGTTCCCCGACCTGCCGGTCTTTGCCCCATTGGAAAAACCCCAGACCCGCAAAAAGCCCAAAGCCCTCGCGCCCAAGCCCTTGCCGGTGCCTTCGCCGTCCATGCCGCCCGGTGCTGAACCGGAGGCCTTGGCCCGTGCCTTGGACGCCCACCCCGACTACCGCGTGCTGCGCCGCCTCATGCCGCGCCTGGACTGGCCGAACACGCCGAACACGCCGGGCGCGCTGCGCTTGCGTGTGGTGGTGCTGGATACCGAGACCACCGGCCTGGACGCCAGCAAAGACAAAATCATCGAGCTGGCCATGCTGCGTTTCGATGTGGACATGGCCACCGGCCTGCCCGTGGGCCAGGTGCAGGTTTTTGACGAACTCGAAGACCCGGGCATTCCCATTCCAGCTGAAGTACAAGCACTCACTGGAATCCGCGACGCGGATGTTGTCGGCAAACGGCTGGATATGCAGCGGGTGGCGGAGATGTTGGACGGAGCCGATTTGGTGATCGCCCACAACGCCGGCTTTGACCGGCCTTTTTGCGAGGCGCGCTGTGCGCTCTTCCAGGACATCGCCTGGGCCTGTTCCTTTGCCGATATGGATTGGAAAGCGCAGGGCCGCAGTTCGCAGAAGCTGGAGAGCCTGGCGCAGGAGTTGGGCCTGTTTTATGACGCGCACCGCGCCGAAATGGACTGCCACGCCTTGCTCGCCGTACTCACCGCGCCCTTGCCCAAAGACCCCTCGGGCAATGCGCTGGCCACGCTCATCACCGCGTCCCGCCAAGCCGCCTACCGCCTGAGCGCAACGGGCGCGCCTTTCGAGAGCAAAGACCGCCTCAAAACCCGGGGCTACCGCTGGAACGGCGAGCAGCGCGTCTGGCAGACCCGTATTGGCAGCGATGCTGCTTTGGAGACCGAGCTGCAATGGCTGCGCGCACAGGTCTACGGCACGCGCCAGGCCAGCGTGGCCCTGGAGCAGACCGACGCGCTGGTGCGCTATTCCAGCCGCAGCGGTGATTTTTCGGAGCGCAGCCTGTGAGCGCGAACACGGCATTCCAAGTCGTCGGTGTGCAGGGCGCGCGGGCCCGCAAAATCCATTTGGGTGGGCGGCTGGTGTCTTCCGCTATCCACAAGACCGCAATCACCGGTCCGGCACCGGTGGGGCCTTTGGGTCTGGTGGACGACGAACAGGCCGACTTGTCGGTACACGGCGGCCTGGGTAAGGCGGTGTACGCCTATCCGGCTGCGCACTACGCCTTTTGGCGCGCCGCCCGGGTAGAGGCCGGTGTGGCCGGTCTGGACGATGCATTGGCCTACGGCAGCCTGGGTGAGAACCTGACCCTGAGCGGCCTGCTGGAGGCCGATGTCTGGATTGGCGATGTGTTGCAGTTCCCCGACTGCGCGCTGCGCGTGACCGACCCGCGTGAACCCTGCTCCAAATTCAATGCCGCTATGGGCTTTAACGGCGCATCCAAGCGGATGGCGCAGACCGGGTACTGCGGTTTTTATCTGGCCGTGGACACGCCGGGCAGTGTGGAGTTGGGGCAGACTTTTACCGTGCTTGCGGGGCCGCGGCAGATGGGTATTCCCGAGCGCTTCAAGGCGCGCATGTTCAAGCACCTGCGTTGAAGGCCTCGCTCGCGTGCACGGCAGTGCGGTTCAGGCGCTGACGTTGCATTCGCGGCGCAGCAGGGCCAGCGCGTCGTGCAGCGCGTAGTCCAAGTCGCTGCGCAGCGTGGGCAGCGCGTCTTCGACAAACGCCTCCCATATGGCGAGGTAGTCGTCGCGGAAATCCGGTGGGGCGTGGCTGCGGATGAAGTCCGCAGCGACTTGCGCATGCAGGCCGTTTTTGCGGATTTTGCGCACCAGCGTGGCAGCCTGTTTTTCAGTGAGCACGGTGCTGGGCTTGTTGCCTGCGGCCAGGGTCACAAAAACCGTCATCAAAGAGCCTTCGTCCTCAGCACCCTGGGTGGCCTGGGTCCAAGCAGCACTGATGCTGCGCTCCCATTCGTCCACCTCGGCCAGCCCGTTTTCGAGCCAGAAATAGCGGCCCGTGAATGCGGGCGTGTTCTGGAACAGCTTGCGCACGGGAACGCTGCTGTCCACGATTTTGTGCCAGTCACTCCAGATGCTTTCGCGCTGGGTTTGCAGCGTTGCCGCCCATTCTGCAGGCGCCCCTTTGGGAACCATCAGCTTGGGCAGCTCTGTAGCTTTGGTACCGAATTTGGCCCGCAGCGAGGCAATGACTTTTTCGAACGTAACCCAATCGGGCATGTCGCTGCGCCGGGTCATACCCATGAGCAGGCAGGTGCGGATCACGGCCTCCGCGTCCGGGCCTTCTTCCAGGAGCGCGTCGTAATCCATGCCGCGCTGCTCGGCCAGCCACAGTGCCGCGTCAATGGTGTGCGCCACGGTCTGGCGCTTGGCCAGCTCGGCCTGGTATTCGGGTACCAGCGTGGCGTCGGGCTTGCGCGTCCAGCGCTCCAGCACCGGGATCTGCTCGTCCTGAAAACCACGGCCTTCATGCATGCTGAAGTGGCTGTTTTGCGGCATGCCCAGCAGCGCCTTGAGCATGTCCGAACCGGCTTTGGAGCGCGAGAGCAGGGAATGGTCGCGCAGCAATTCAGCCGCCACGCGCAGGTCACCACCGCTGGCGATTTGCAGGTGCAGGCTGATCAGGTTGACCATTCGCTCTTTGGCTGCTTCCAGCTCCGGGCGCAGGTACTCGGTGCCGAAATAGCGCGCAATCTGCACCATGCCTTTGGGTGCTTCGGCGCGCATGGCAGAGAGTTTGGCGGCGTCGAGCAGCCGCTGCTGCACGCCGTAGGCCAGCGCTTTGGCAAAAAAGGGGCGGGCGTCGAAAACGGCAATGCCGCTGGCACCCGCAGGCGTTGACGCAGTCAAATGGCAGATTCCTCGTCGGCTTCGAGCGCGGCCGGGGTGGCTTTGCCCCGGTCGGTGTCTTTGGTCTCGACGCGGCCATCGTCTTCCTGCGCCTCAAATTCTTCGCCCATGCCGCGCTCAAAGGCACGCGCTTTGGCGCGCAGCACCAGCAGCATTTCAATGAACAAGTCTGGCAGCTGGTAGCGCAGCGTGAATGCCATTTGCATCCAGTCCTGGTCGCAGACCTCGTCTTCGTCCAGACGGGGTTTGGCGTAGGTATTGGCGTAGAGCTCGTCTTCGCTGAGCACTTCGCCATCGTCTTCGACCGTGTCAAACAGGCCGCTGCGGGCAAAGGCTTCGATACGGCTCCAGCGCTCGGTGAAGTAATCCGCCAGCGCCTCGCTGCCGCCCTCCAGGTCGCCAATCGCGGTCAAAAACTCCACCGCCAGCGCGCCGTTATCCCGAAAAATCACCGAATTCATCATGCCGCGCAGGTGGCTGCGGGTAAGGTCTTTGTACTGCTTCTCAATCACCACTGCATGTGCAAACTGCGCGGGAGTCACCATCATGTTGATGATGGAACCCTTGGAGTCGTCGTACTCGCGCATGACCGCCAGCACGTCTTTGGGGGGCAACTGCTCCAGCACCACCATCAGCGCGCCATCGCCCTCGGCGTCGGCCAGTTCGGACAGCGCCGCCTCGGCGCCGCTGATGTCACCGGCGGCTATCAGGGCCTGGGTTTTGGCAATCAGTGCGAGTTGGTTCATGGTGTGCTCCTTGTCTGTCTATTCTTTGCGGTCAAAGCCTTGCGACTCCATCCAGGCCTGGCCAGCCGCTTCGTGCTCGCGGGCTTCGCGCTCGTCGGCGTCTTCGGGTTCGCCGTCCTCGCCTTCTGGCTTGTCGGCATCTTCGTCGTCGGTGTCGGCTTCATCGTCACCGCTGCGGGCGGGGCGCGCGCTGGGGTGGCTGTGCATGAATTCCAGGCCTGCGGCCACGGCCAATAGCCATTCGCCTTGGGGTTCTTTCAGCACGGCATCAGCCAGTGGCTGCGCCCAGGGCTCCAAGGTCACCGCAGCGCCTAGCGCGTCCCAATCGGGGAACGACTCGGCCTCAGTGGCCAGCAGCTGGTGCATGGCCTCGGGTCGCACAAAGCGAAATCCCTGGTGAAACACCACGCTGACCATCTCCGGGCTGGCCGCCATCATCTGCACCAGAAAAGGCAGTTCCTTGCGGCGCTCGGCCAGGTGCTTTTTCAGAACATGTTTGCCATCGGAGTCAAAACTTAAGTCATGCAACTCGGCCTCGTAGGCTTTGCGCAGATCGGAAAAAAACGGGGTAGGGTGCATAAGTCGGGGGGGCTTCGGGTGAGGCAGTGTCAGCGGGCCGCTTCGACCAGCGGGTCGAAATAGGCGTTCCAAATGGATTGCGCGGTCTCCAGCGGCTTGTCGAGCAGGTTGCGCTTGCGGTTGGCGTCATACGCCGCACGCCGGTCGGCGTCGGCCAGGACCTCATAGGCCTCTTGCACGGCCCGAAAGCGGGCTGGCGCCTCGGGGTCGCTGTTGCGGTCCGGGTGGTACAGCGCCGCCATCTGACGGAAGGCCTTCTTCACATCCGCCAGGGCAGCGTCGCTGCGCAATCCCAGCGCGGTGTAGTGGTCAGTCATGGGTGCATTTTGCCGTATGGGCAAATACGTTACGCCGAGTGACGCGAACCGCCCCAGCTCTGTGATCGGGCAAGGCAAAAGGACATGCGTTAAAAATCAAAAAATTAACTATTTGGTGCAATAACTGGTTTACCATGGCGTTTGAATAAATAGAAGCCGCCTCCGCGAGCGGTTCCATTCAAACGCCAGGGGAGGGATGTATGTGTATTTCGGTCTGGGTTGCGGTGCGCCGCATGGGCGGTCGGGGCCGATGACCCCCGAGGCCCTAGCCCGTCAGCACATCGACCGCAAGCTCGTTCAAGCGGGCTGGCTGCTGCAAGACATGAAGCAGCTCAATCTGGGTGCGGCACAGGGTGTGGCGGTGCGCGAATACCCCACCGACACCGGTCCGGCTGACTACGTACTCTTTGTGAACCGCCAGGCCGTAGGAGTGATTGAAGCCAAGCCCGACACCGCCGGTGAACGTCTGACCACGGTAGAAATGCAGACAGGGCGCTACGCCGTCGCCAAGCTCAAATGGCGCACCGAAAACACGCCGCTGCGCTTTTTGTTTGAAGCCACTGGCGTGGTGATCCGTTTCACCGACAACGCCGACGCCGCGCCCCGCTCGCGTGAAATCTTTCATTTCTTCAAGCCTGAGACCTTGGCCGATTGGCACGCCAACCCGCCCAGCCTGCGCCGCAAACTGGCTGAAGGCTTGCCCGCCTTGCCCGCGCAAAAACTGCGCGACTGCCAGGTCAGCGCCGTCACCGGCCTGGAGGCGTCTCTGGCCCGTAACCAACCCCGCGCCCTGGTACACATGGCCACGGGCTCTGGCAAAACCTTCACCGCCATCACGTCCGTTTACCGACTGCTGAAGTTTGGCGGTGCCAAGCGGGTTTTGTTTTTGGTGGACACGCGCAACCTGGGCATTCAAGCCCACCAGGAATTTGCCGCCTACACCCCGCCTGATGACGGCCGCAAGTTCACCGAGCTGTACAACGTGCAGAGGCTCAACTCCCCGCGTATCGACGCACAGGCGCAGGTCTGCATCAGCACCATCCAGCGCATGTACGCGATCCTGGCCAATGAACACCTGGCCGAGACCGCCGAAGACATTTCATTAAGCAACCTGCAAGCCGGCGCTACACAAGCCAAGCTGGTGCGCTACAACCCGGTCGTGCCGGTGGAGACCTTTGACTTCATCGTCATCGACGAATGCCACCGCAGCATCTACAACCTATGGAAACAGGTGCTCGATTACTTCGATGCCTTCCTCATCGGCCTGACCGCCACCCCCGACAAGCGCACGTTTGGTTTTTTTGACGAAAACATCGTCGCCGAATACAGCTACGAACAATCCGTGGCCGACGGCGTCAATGTGGGTTATGACGTTTATGAGATCGAGACCGACGTCACCCAACACGGCAAAGTCTTGCCCGCCTGTGAGTACGTAGACCACCGCGACCGGCAAACCCGCCAGAGGCGTTGGGCCGAAACCGAAGAAGACACGGCCTACACCGGCAAAGAGCTCGACCGCTCGGTCGTCAACCCCAGCCAGATCCGCAGCGTCGTCGCCGAAATGAAGCGTGCGGTTGAAACCACCATTTTCCCCGCTCGCAAGGAAACACCCAAGACCCTCATCTTTGCCAAGACCGACAGCCACGCTGACGACATCATCCAAATGGTGCGAGAGGTCTACGGCCAGGGCAACGCCTTTTGCCGCAAAGTCACCTACAACGCCGAAGACCCCGAAGGCGCGCTCAAAGACTTTCGCACCGAATACAACCCGCGCATCGCCGTCACCGTGGACATGATCGCCACCGGCACCGACGTCAAGCCGCTGGAGGTGCTGCTCTTTATGCGCGACGTGCGTTCACGCGGCTACTACGAGCAAATGAAAGGCCGGGGGGTGCGCAGCCTGGACGCCGACGGCCTGAAAAAAGTGAGCCAAAGCGCCCCCGGTGCCAAAGAGCGCTTTGTGTTGATTGACGCCGTGGGCGTAGAGAAAAGCCTCAAAACCGACAGCCGCCCACTGGAAAAGAAACCCGGCGTGCCGCTCAAAGGCTTGCTCGAAGCCGTGGCCGTAGGCCTGCGCGACGACGACACCGTGCTCTCGCTCGCCAACCGCCTGGTGCGCCTGGGTAAGCAGCTCGACGACAAAGCCCAGGCTCGCGTCGCCAAAGCTGCGGGTGGCGTGCCGGTGGCCGAACTCGGCAAAGCCTTGATCAACGCGCTGGACCCCGACGCCATCCATGCCGCCGCGCTGGCCACAGCCCAAGCCCAAGGCATTACCCGCAACGCAGACACCTTGCTGCCCGAAGAAATCGAGGCCGCCCGCGCCCTGCGCGTGGCCTTTGCGTGCGCGCCCTTTGACCAGCCCGAACTGCGTGAAGAAATCGAAGCCGCCCGACGCGAGCGCGAACAACTCATAGACCACATCAACCCGGACCAGGTCACCTTTTCGGGCTTTAGCGCGCAGGCGGAGACGCAGGCCAAGGCAACCATTGACAGCTTTGCCAGCTACATCGCCCAGCACAAAGACGAAATCGAAGCGCTGCGCTTTTTCTACCAGCAGCCCTACCAGCGCAGGCACATCACCCTGGACATGGTCGAAGCCCTGCACGCGCACCTGGGCCGGCCGCCGCTCATGCTGACCACCGAAAAGCTATGGGGCGCCTACGCGCGGGTACAGGCGGGCCAGGTCAAAGGCGCGGGCACCAAAAGGCAACTCACCGACCTGCTGGCCCTGGTGCGCTTTGCCATAGGCCTGGACGCAGAGCTCAAACCCTTCAGCGACCAAGTGGATAAGCGCTTTCAGGAATGGATATTCCGCCACAACGCCCAGCGCGGCACAGCCTTCAGCGTGGACCAAACCGACTGGCTGCGCCTGATGAAAGACCACATTGCCAGCTCTTGCGCCATCCACCGCAGCGACTTTGACCTGGCCGCGCTGGCCGCCCAAGGCGGCCTGCAAAAAGCCTGGGGCGTGTTTGACGGGCAGCTGGATGGGCTGATGGAAGAGATGAATCGGGAGTTGGTGGCGTGAGCGAATTACCTGTTGGGTGGGTGGACACCAAATTCGGCGAACTTGTACAACTCCAAAAGGGCAGGAAGCCGACAGGGCTTGGTCCGCGAAGCGACAGCAGAACCATTGCCTACATAAACATCGCAGCGTTTGAAACCCAGGTGATCGCTGAGTACGCACCTGCGCAAGATGTTCCCGTTTGCGAGCCGGATGACACCCTTTTGGTGTGGGACGGGGCACGGGCTGGCCTCGCCGGGCGGGGTGCGAGTGGATTTATTGGTTCAACACTGTCCAGATTGCGATCCGGCGCGGTTATCCCCGGATATTTGTATTACTTCATATCTTCTCAATTCGGTGTTTTAAACAGCCAAACCAAGGGCGTGGGGATTCCGCACGTTGATCCAGTGGTCTTGGCGGCTTTGAAATTTCAATTGCCGCCCCTCGCCGAACAAACCCGCATCGTCCAAAAACTCGAAGAACTGCTCACCGGCCTGGACGCTGGCGTAGCCGAACTCAAAGCCGCACAAAACAAGCTAGCGCAGTACCGCCAGTCCCTGCTCAAAGCCGCAGTGGACGGCAGCCTCACCGCCGAATGGCGCGACCAGAACACCCCCACCGAAACCGGCGCGCAACTGCTCACCCGCATCCTGCAAGAACGCCGCGCCCGCTGGGAAGCCAAACAACGAGCCAAATTTGAAGCCCAAGGCAAAGCCCCGCCCAAAGACTGGCAGAAGAAGTACCCCGAGCCGGTGTCGCCCGATACCAACGACTTGCCAGAGTTGCCGACGGGGTGGGTTTGGGCGAGCGTTGATCAGTTATCAGAAATTCAAGGGGGGATACAAAAACAACCGTCACGAGCACCTGTATTGAATAAGTATCCATTCTTGCGAGTTGCTAATGTTGCACGCGGAAAACTCAACTTGGATGAAGTTCATCAAATCGAACTCTTCCCTGGTGAACTTGAGCGCCTTGCATTAATCCAAGGTGATGTGTTGATTGTTGAAGGAAATGGGAGCCTTACTGAAATTGGCCGCTGCGCAATTTGGGACGGTTCCATATTGAACGCAGTCCATCAAAACCACCTTATACGAGTTCGCCCGATAGCGTTGGCGAGTCAGTTTGTAGAGACTTGGCTCAATTCCTTGGGTGGTATCGATAAATTGACAAAGCTTGCAGCCACTACAAGCGGTCTTTACACCCTCAGTGTGGGGAAAATTTCCAAGATACCTGTTCCCATAGCCCCCTTAATTGAGCAAGAGGCGGCGATTACAGAGTTAGTAAAGGGTCTTTCAGCGTTGGACGCACAAGTGAAATGGGTTTCGCATTCCCTCAAACAATCCGCCGCCCAACGCCAAAACATCCTGCGCGCCGCCTTCTCCGGCCAACTGGTTCCCCAAGACCCGGACGACGAGCCCGCCAGCGTGCTGCTGGCAAGGGTTCGAAATGAGCGCGCAAATAAAGAAAAACTTCCTAAACCGCGTAGGTCCAAACAACAGAAGGAGAACGCACCTGTGACTAAAAAAATGAAAGAAGTACTTGCAGATGCGAAGGGCTGGATCTCGGCGCAAGATGCATTTCAGCGCTGCGGTATAGAGGACGGCGCAGAAACAGACCAAGTGGAAGCGCTTTACGCGGAGCTGCGCGATCTTCACAAGGCGAATAGCTTGGTGGTCGAGGCCGTCACCGACAAGCAAGGCCGCAAATCGCATGACCAGCTGAAGCTGGTGGAAGGCTGATCATGCGCCTTGACAAACTCACAATCGGCAGCGAAAAGAATAGCGACTCTCACCAGTTCAAGAACCTGAAGAACGTCACCATTGACTTCGATCAGGATCACTGGGTCACGGTTTTAATCGGCTGGAACGGCTCCGGCAAGTCCAATGTGCTCGAAGCGCTGGCGATTATCTTTCGCGACCTGATAGCTAAGAATCGCGTTCCCAAATTTGCATTCCAGCTTGAATATCGCATGGGGACTGGCGACAGCCTAAAATTCATTCACATTGACGCAGACCCTGATCGCAGCAAAGAGCCCTTCATCATCCACGTCGCTACTGAAACGCAAGCGAAGGGCGTCGGCACTCTAGCGCCGTTTATTGAGGGGGAACCCCAGTTTTCAGCGTTAAGGGGTAATCGCATCAAATTATTCCCCTTTTTTGCAGAAGAGAAGCTTCACCTGCCCAGCTATGTTTTTAGCTATTACTCGGGCGAGAGCCGGCGTATGCAGGAAATCTTTCTTCCCTACTTGCAGAGCTACGACAGCAAACTGCGCAAGGGCACCGACCCTGGACGTAAGCGTCTGTTTTATGCAATGCCAGTGCACAGCCAGTTTGTTTTGCTGGCATTTTTGATTCAAGAGTCGGCGGTGGTGCGCAAATTCCTAGACGATCACCTCGGCCTTGATCCCGAGGAAGGCGTTGAATCCGTTTTGTTCGTGTTGCGGGAACCGCCTTGGCATTCCAAAGCTTCCGATGGTGACCCGCGATTCTGGAATGCCCGTGGCGTGGTGCGTGATTTTTTAGCTCGACTTTATGAGATTGCTTTGGCCCCGGTGACCATCAGTCGCACCGTGGCTACGTCGATTTGGAACAAGGAAAAGCTCGAGTTCAAATACCTTTACGTCAAAGACCTTGTTGCCCTGCGAAGCCTGGTGGGCGACCAAGCTCCGGCGGATTTCTTCCGCGACCTAGAGAGTACCTATGTCTCGGAACTGATTGAAGAAGTACGCATCCGCGTGCGCTTGAAGAAGAACGACGGCAGTGTGACGTTTCGTGAGCTTAGCGAGGGCGAACAACAGCTATTGACTGTGTTGGGTTTACTCTGCTTTACGGCAGAGGAGGAAAGTTTGTTTTTGCTAGACGAACCAGATACTCACCTGAACCCACGTTGGAGCGTGGATTACATCAAATATTTGAAGCAATTCACTGCCAGTGGCAAGACGCAGCAAGAGACAAGCCACATACTTTTGACCACCCATAATCCGCTCGCTATTGCGGAACTTGATCGCGAGCAAGTACAGGTTTTGCGCGTCGTCCAAAAAGATGCGCAGCGAAATATTGTTGCTTGCTACCCCGAGATGGCACCGCGTGGCATGGGGTATGCGGCAATCGTGACCAGCGATATGTTTGGCATAAGTTCTTCGTTGGATGCCCCTACACAGCATTTACTGGAAAAGCAGCGTGCGCTTGGCGCTAAGGCTGTTTTGTCAACTTTAGAGCAGGAAGCTTTGGACAAGGTAAACGACGAACTAAATCGACTTGGCTTCAGGTTCTTTCACCCCGACGATGAATTCTCGCGCTACCTTCGGCTGCGAAATGAATTGTTAAAAACTCGCCTTGCGGATGTGGACCCACTGGAGATCGCCGCAAAGACTGTCGCGCTGACGCGCAAGGATCGCGAAGAACTGGCTGCTGAGCTCATTGAGAAATTGATTGCTGATGAGAGCAAAGCCTTGGGCAGGTCTGCGCCGTGAGATACATCGCTCAAGATGATCTTGTGTTGCCGGACGATTGGTTGGAGCGTGCCGCTACTGCTGTTACCGCAGTTTCAAACGGTGCTGATCCTAACGATCACGGCAATATCTGGCGTGAACTCAAGGACGGGCTTTCAGCTTTATTTCCCGACAAGAAGTGCTGGTACTGCGAATCGCCCGTCGACCGTGCTGATAACGCCGTTGACCACTTTCGCCCTAAAGGGCGGGTGGCTGAGGCGACTCAACCGCACACTGGGTATCGTTGGCTTGCATTTAATCACTTGAACTATCGATATGCCTGTACCTTTTGCAACAGCCGTCGCAAGGATGTGCTGAATGGGACGGTCGGAGGCAAGGCTGATAGGTTCCCGCTTCTTGATGAGGCCGCGCGACTTTATGGGCCGGGCCACTTGAGCCAGGAAGCGCCAACTCTGCTTGACCCTTGTGAGCTCCATGACTGGGAGCTTGTCGGTTGTCGGCGTGAAAACGGCAAGCCATGCCCAGCCAGTCAGGATTTAACAGAAATCCATCGGGCCGAAGTTTCAATAAACGTTTATCACCTTGATTACGAGCCGACTTGCAAACAACGTCATATGGCAGCCGTAAGACTGATGGCTGACATTGAACAGGCAAAAGAATTTTTCGGTAAGGGGATGAAGGAATACTTCACTGCTAGCGCAAAAAAGATTCGACGTGCCATTGACCGAACAGCGCCTTACAGCGGTGAAATGATCTTTCTGTTGAAGGGGCAGCGGCATGCTGATCACCCTTGGATTGAGAAACTAATGATGGCCTGACATGTGCATATTCCGAATTTTTAGAAAAGCTAGACACTGTCGCCACCCGCTAACAGCAGGGCAAAGGACTCCGCGCCCAGGGTACCGATTTTTGCATTTGCAAGTTGTGAAATTGCGACGGGTGGTCTCCGGGCGAAGGAGGTCGCATGAGCCTTGAAAACCAGGGGGTCGATCAAAAATCCCTGCGCGTTGTCACTGGCAATAAAACCGCTTGGTCGGATGTGGCGGCGGAATGCGTATGCTTTGCCAATGCTGCAGGCGGGAGTTTGCACATTGGCATTGAGGATGGCCAGCGCTTGCCACCTGCAGACCAGCGTATAGATCGGGACTTGCTAACTCGCTTGCGCAAGCGGATTGGCGAGTTAACTGTGAATGTGGACGTCGCCCCAGAAATGATCATTGCCAGCAATGGCGGCGAGTTCATAGTCCTCAACATCGCGCGCTCAGTGGGGCCTGCGTCAACAGCCGACGGTCGTTACTTTCAACGCGTGGGCGACACATGCAGGCCGGTGGTGGGGGACGATGTATTTCGCCTGATGACGGACCGGCCTGGCGTGCCCTGGGAAACCTTGACCACGCTGGAGGTGCCGCTTGTGAATGCAAATGCCCAAAGCCGCGAAAGCCTGCTTGCAAAACTTCGCAGTTCGGACCGGGTGAAGGCGTCGGTCAAAGAAAAGAGTGACGTCGAACTTTTGGCGCATTACGGCCTGGCGGACGGCACAAGGCTGACGCATTTGGGGGTGCTGATGATTGGCAGTGCCATGGATCGGGGGCGCTTAGGCACTGCCCCGGTGGTGCAAGCCATCAAGTTCGATGAAATGGGGCCAAAGGTCAACAAATGGCTGTGGGACGATTTCACCTTGTCGCCCGTGGAGTTGATTGATGCGATCTGGCAAGAGGTTGCTGATTTCCATGAGAGCTACGAGCTGGCCGATGGCCTTTACCGCAACAAGCTGCCGGCCTACGACCCAAGGGTGGTGCGTGAGTTGCTGGTCAATGCGCTGGTGCATCGCCCTTATACCCAGCGGGGCGACCTGTTTTTGAACCTGCATCCCGATCGGTTTGAAGTGGTCAATCCCGGGCGCCTGCCCTTGGGTGTCACCCCGCAGACCATCCTGCACGCAAGCCAACGCCGAAATGACCGTTTGGCAACGCTGTTTCATGACCTGAAGCTCATGGAAAAAGAGGGCACGGGCTTTGACTTGATGTACGACGTTCAGCTGTCGCAGGGAAGGCCGATTCCCCGGCCCAAAGAAGGCATCGATTCGGTGTCCGTCACCATTGAACGCCGCGTGAAGCGCCCTGAGGTGGTTCGGATGATGGCGGAAGCGGATGCGCGCTATCAATTGCGGCAGCGTGAGCGAATCGCCTTGGGGCTGTTGGCCGCTAGCGAAGGCATGACGGCACGCGAGTTGGCCAGCCAACTCGAACTTGAGACACCCGAAGAACTGAGAGCCTCTTGGTTGGGCAGGTTGCTGGACTTAGAGCTGGTGCAATCGGCGGGTAAGACGCAGGCCATGCGCTATTTTGTGAACCCGGCGGTACTCAAAGGCCAGGGGCTGGATGGCAAAACGACGCTCAAGCGTATTGAGCCCCACCGGCTGCGTGCGTTGATCGTGGAGGATTTGCGCCGTTATCCAGGCGCTGCCTCTGGCGACATCAATCGCCGCGTTGGTTCTGAGGTGCCGTACCGCACGCTTAAGCGTGCGATTGACGATCTGGTGGAACAAGGCAGTCTGCGGTTTGAGGGGCTGAGCCGGGGGCGGCGTTACTGGTTTGATGAAGGCCCCGAGAAATGAATCTGCCACTTATCGGTATATCCCACCGTTTTTTGCGACTGGCCTAACCCGAATCCCCTTAAGTCATTGATTTAACTAAGATTAATTTCTGCCAGGCTTGATGATGTGGCAGATAAACGGCAGACAACTGACACCATGAACGCTTCCACTCTCGTCCAAAAAATCTGGAATTTCTGCCATACCCTGCGCGACGACGGCGTGGGCTATGGCGATTATCTGGAGCAAGTCACCTACCTGCTGTTTCTCAAGTTCGCCCATGAATACGCCGAGCCGCCCTACAACCGTAATACCCAGGTGCCCGCCGGCTACGACTGGCTCAGCCTGACATCAAAGGTGGGCGAGCCGCTGGAGGCGCACTACCTGAAGATTCTCAAGCGACTCGCCAAAGAACCGGGCATGTTGGGTGCCATTTTTTTCAAGGCGGAAAACAAGATTCAGGACCCGGCCAAGCTCTACCGCTTGGTGCAGTTGATCGCGGGCGAGCAGTGGATCAGCCTGGGCACCGACATCAAGGGCGACATGTACGAGGGCCTTCTGCAAAAGAATGCCGAAGACACCAAAAGCGGTGCCGGCCAGTACTTCACGCCGCGTGTGCTGATCGACGCCATGGTCACCTGCATGCGCCCAGAGCCGATGAAGACGATTGCCGACCCGGCCTGTGGCACGGGCGGTTTTTTTCTGAGCGCCCACAACTGGCTGTCCCGCACGGAAAACCAACTCAACAAGAGGCAGTTAGCGTTTTTGCGTGACAAGACTTTCTACGGTAACGAAATCGTGGCCAGCACCCGGCGAATGTGTTTGATGAACCTGTTTTTGCACAACATTGGCGAGCTGGACGGAACACCCTTGGTGGAGCGCTCTGACGCGCTGATTAGCGAGCCTGCGCTAAAAGTGGACTACGTGCTGGCCAACCCGCCCTTTGGCAAGAAAAGCAGCATGAGCTTTACCAACGCTGAAGGCGAAGAAGACAAAGACGCGCTGGTCTATGAGCGGCAGGACTTTTGGGAAACCACGACCAACAAGCAGCTCAACTTTTTGCAGCACATCGTCAGCATGCTCAAGACCACGGGCAAGGCTGCGGTAGTGCTGCCCGACAACGTGTTGTTTGAAGGCGGAGCGGGCGAAAAAATCCGCCGCAAGTTGCTTGAAACCTGTGACGTCCACACCGTGCTGCGTCTGCCCACGGGCATTTTTTATGCGCAAGGTGTCAAGGCCAATGTGGTGTTTTTTGATGCCAAACCCAAGGACGGCCAGACGCACACCCAAGGCGTGTGGTTTTACGACCTACGCACCAACCAGCACTTCACGCTCAAAACCCGGCCCATGCGGCATGAAGATTTGCAGGACTTCGTGGCTTGTTACAACCCCGACAACCGCCACGAGCGCAAGGCGACTGATCGCTTCAAGTACTTCAGCTACGCCGAATTGATGGCCCGCGACAAAGCCAGCCTGGACATTTTTTGGCTCAAGGACAACAGCCTCGACAACCTGGAAGATCTGCCCCCGCCCGATGTGCTGCAACAGGAAATCATCGAGCACCTGGAGGCGGCGCTGGCAGCGTTTCGGGATGTTGCGGCGGGTTTGAGTACGCCTTGACCTAAATCAACATCCCCAGCCCCCAAGTCCCTAGCATGCGACTACGTATGTTGGGATGTGTATGGAAGTAGCACTGTCGAAGTCGGAGTATTTATTGGGTCTGACGCGGGCCAGTGGCTTGCGGACCTGGAATTTGCGCGGCAGGGCGCTGCTGCCTGTGGTGCAGGGCGGCATGGGCGTGGGTGTATCGGCGGGGCGGCTTGCGGGAACCACGGCGGCGCTGGGGGCTTTGGGCACGCTGTCATCCGTGGATTTACGGCGGCTGCACCCCGACCTGATGGCGCAGACGGCGCGTATGGAGAAGGTGCATGGCGGTGGCGAGGCCATCAACGCCGCCAACCTGGTGGCGCTGGACCGCGAGATCAAGAAGGCGTTGGCCCTGGCTGATGGCCAGGGCGTGGTGGCCGTGAACGTGATGAAGGCGATCAGCGGCTATGCAGACCATGTGCGCCAGTCGTTGGAAAGCGGTGCCCAGGCCTTGGTGGTGGGGGCCGGTTTACCGCTGGACCTGCCCGAGCTGGCCACCGGTTTCCCCGACGTGGCGCTGATTCCGATTCTGTCGGATGCGCGCGGCGTGCAACTGGTGGTGAAGAAGTGGGAGAAAAAAGGGCGTTTGCCCGATGCCATCATCCTGGAGCACCCCCGTCTGGCCGGCGGGCATCTGGGCGCGGCGCGCATTGCCGATATCCAGGACACGCGTTTTGATTTTGCGGTGGCTGTGCCGCTGGTGCTGGAGTTTTTTAAGACCATGGGCATTGAGGGGCGCATCCCCGTGA
Source organism: Comamonadaceae bacterium (assembly GCA_947446885.1). Taxonomy (GTDB): domain Bacteria; phylum Pseudomonadota; class Gammaproteobacteria; order Burkholderiales; family Burkholderiaceae_C; genus Allorhodoferax. The sequence continues at coordinate 703 of CANFHZ010000010.1, read as the reverse complement.
TTGCGGCGGGGGGCATCAACTGCCATGCCGACATCGCCCGGCTGCAGGCCTTGGGTGTGGATGCCGTGCAGCTGGGTACCGCGTTTGCAGTCACCGAAGAATGCGACGCGCACCCGAAATTCAAGCAGGTGCTGGCTGGCGCCCAGCCCTCTGACATGGTCGAGTTCATCAGCACCGCCGGTCTGCCTGCGCGCGCGGTGCGCACGCCCTGGCTGGCGCGCTACCTGCTGCTGGAGGACAAGTTGAAAGATGCGGCGCACAAGAAGAGCCGGTGCAATATGTCCTTTGACTGCCTGTCGCACTGCGGCCTGCGCGACGGCACGGCGGCTATGGGCCAGTTCTGCATCGACAAGCAGCTGGGGCACGCCTTATCCGGCGATGTCGATAAAGGTCTGTTCTTCCGGGGCGCAGCGGCCTTGCCATTTGGGGAGGAGATCCGCCCGGTGCAGGACTTGATGGCGTATTTGCTGGGTCATGGGGTGCCCACACCGGCTTAGACGGTCGACCGAGGTCAAAGTCCCGCCCCTGTCGACCGAAAGGGGTAAACCCCTATAGTTGCCCGATGTTCGACCGTTTGTTTCGTTTTTTTGAGTCCCGCATCCAAGCCACCGAGCCGCCGCCTGCGGGCGCACCGCCAAGCGGATTGCTGGCTTTTTATGGACACTTTGTGGGCCAGAACCGGGGCATTTTTGTGGCCATGTTG
>CANFHZ010000009.1 GCA_947446885.1 Comamonadaceae bacterium | reverse complement strand
TGCGCGATGCGGTGCAGGCCATGGGGCCTTGGCAAGCCTGGACATTGTTTGAGCGCCCGCCCCTGCGCAGCGCTGCGCTGATGGGGGCAGGGCGCATTGCCCTGGTCGGTGATGCTGCGCACCCTATGCGGCCTTACCTGGCACAGGGCGCGGGCATGGCCCTGGAGGACAGCTGGTGCCTGGCGCAGGCCTTGGCCCGTCCCAGCACCAGCGTGGACCAGGCGGTGCAGACTTACACCCAGGCTCGTTGGCAACGCAACGCGCGGGTGCAGGCGCGTGCGCTGCGCAACGGTGAATGGTTCCACAGTACCGGCCTGCGTGCCAGCTTGCGCGATCTCGCCATGCGGACGCTGGGCGCCCGCGCTCTTGACCTGCCTTGGCTTTACGGGTATGGCGCTTGAAGCGTTTGCACGACGGGACTGCCGCTTTTTGTGGCAGCCCAGGCAGCGCTACGGGTGGGAAGGTTTAGGATACGGCCTTATCCGGACCGCGGTCCGGCCTATTCCACCAGACGCCAACCATGTCACGCAACAACGCCCCTTTTGAAATCCATGTCCACGGGCAGATTGCACTCTTGCCGGAGGTTCGCGCCAAGCAGGTTGAAGATGCGGTCAAGCCTTTGTGGAAATACGCTGGTGCGCGCTCATTTGCTGCCGGCGCGGGCAGCGTCTATGAAGATGAGCCCGGCATGGTGTTTGAAACGCGCGACCAGGTTTTGCAGCTGTGTTGGACCGTGCATGGCGACGATGACTTCCGCCAGGTGCTGGACGAACTGTGCATGAACCTCAACGAAATTGCCCAAGCCGGTGCGGCTATTGAAGTTACTTTTTACGATGCGGAATTTGATGCCGATGAGGACAGCGAAGGCGAATCGCGTGACGATTTCCTGATGCTCTTTGTAGGCCCTAATCCGCAGGCCATCATGCAGGTGCAACGTGATTTGCTGGTCAACGACGTGGTGCAGCTCATGGAGCGCCACTTCGATGGTGCCGAGCTGGGCGACGTGGTGGCCGAAGTGGACAAGCTGTTCGCCAAGCGCTTCGACGCCCTTGTCAGTTCGCTTGATTTGGGCAAGCCGCCGCGCGGTGGTGGGTTTGGCTCCGGCCACGGCGGTGGCGGCCGCAAGCCGCGCCATTTGCACTGAGGCGCAGGCCCCACTCAGGCTTGCGCGTATTTGCCCAACTCGGCTTTCGCAACCGCGTTGCGGTGCACTTCGTCAGGACCGTCGGCAAAACGCAGCGTGCGTGCGCTGGCGTAGCTGTAGGCCAAGGGAAAGTCGTCGCACATACCGCCACCGCCGTGCACCTGCATGGCCCAATCGATGACTTCGCAGGCCATGCTGGGTGCGACCACTTTGATCATGGCAATCTCGTTACGCGCGGATTTGTTGCCAGCGGTGTCCATCATCCAGGCCGCTTTGAGCGTGAGCAGACGGGCCATGTCGATCTTGCAACGCGCATCCGCAATCCGCTCTTGCGTGACACCCTGTGCCGACACCAGCTTGCCGAAAGCGGTACGGGTGGACGCTCTTCGGCACATCAGTTCCAAAGCGCGCTCCGCCAGTCCGATCAAACGCATGCAATGGTGGATACGCCCCGGGCCCAGGCGGGCCTGGGCAATTTCAAAACCGCGGCCCTCGCCCAACAAGAGGTTGTCCACCGGAACCCGCACGTTCTCGAACACGATTTCCATATGCCCGTGTGGTGCGTCGTCATAGCCCAGCACATGCAGCGGGCGCAACACCGTGATGCCCGGCGTGTTTGCCGGTACCAGCACCATGCTCTGCTGCGAATGGCGGGCTGCACCAGGATCGGTTTTACCCATGAGGATGTAGATCGCACAGCGCGGGTCACCGGCGCCTGAAATCCACCATTTACGCCCGTTGATCACGTAGTGATCGCCGTCGCGCGCGATGCGGGTGGCGATGTTGGTGGCGTCGCTGGACGCAACATCCGGCTCCGTCATGGCAAATGCCGAGCGGATTTCGCCGTCCAGCAGCGGCTTGAGCCAGCGCTGCTTGGCATCGGCAGAGCCGAAGCGGGCAATGGTTTCCATATTGCCGGTATCGGGTGCGGAACAGTTGAACACTTCGCTGGACCACAGCACCCGCCCCATGATTTCAGCCAGCGGTGCGTATTCCTGGTTGGTCAGGCCGGCGCCCGCAAAGCCTGCGGCCTGCGCGCTGTCGACTGGCAAAAACAGGTTCCATAAACCAGCCTGCCGTGCCAGCGGCTTGAGCCGCTCGATGGTTTGCAGCGGCGTCCAGCGCTTGCCGGCGGCGGTGTTGGCGGCCAACTCTGCCTGGAGCGCGGTCTCGGCCGGGTACACGTGTGCATCCATGAACGCGTGCAAGCGGCGCTGCAAATCTTTGGTTTTTTCGGAATAGTCGAAGTCCATGGTGGATCCTAAAAAATAGCGGCGTCGTCCCGGTCGCAGTGCTTTGCCGACTTATACCCGCAGTAAGCCGGAATTCAGGCTGCTTGGGCGAACTGCCAGCCTAAACGCGCCAGGGGTTTTGCACCGGCTGCGGCCTGCAAGGCTTGCGGACTGGCGGCTGTGCCCATCTCCACGCGTTTGGCAATGCCTTGCAAAATAGCCGCCATGCGGAACAGGTTGTAAGCCATATAAAAATTCCAGTCGGTCTGCAAATTCTTCAGGCTGACCAGCCCGGTGCGCTCGCAGTAGCGAGCCTTATAGCTGCTTTGATCAGGAATGCCCAGTGCTGTGAGATCCAAGCCCCGGATGCCGCGGAAGTCGCCGGGCGCGATATTCCAGGCCATGGCGTGGTAACTGAAGTCAGCCAAGGGGTGGCCCAGCGTTGATAACTCCCAATCCAGCACGGCCACCACCTGCGGCTGCGTTGGGTGGAAAACCAGGTTATCGAGCCGGAAATCGCCATGCACGATGCGCGTCATATGGTCAGCGCGTGCCATGGCAGGAATGTGGGCGGGCAGCCAGGCGATGAGCTGGTCCATGTCGTCCATGGGTTCGGTGACCGATGCCGCGTATTGCTTGCTCCAGCGGCCGATTTGGCGCTCAAAGTAGTTGCCTGCACGCCCGAAATCCGACAGCCCGCGTTCTACATAGGCCACGCCGTGCAGCCGACTGATGGCATCGTTCATGGCATCGTAAATCGCAGCGCGCTCCTGCGTTGAGCAGCCCGGCAGCGACTGGTCCCAAAACACCCGACCTTCCATGAATTCCATGGCGTAAAACGCGCGTCCGATGATGGATTCGTCTTCGCAGAGGCCGAGCATGCGGGGGACGGGAACCCCGGTCCCGTGCAGGGCCTGCATGACGGTGAATTCGCGTTCGATGGCGTGGGCTGAAGGCAAAAGCTGCGCTTTGGGGGCGGGTTTGGTGCGCAGAACGCAGGTGGCCTTCGGGGTGGAGAGCTTGTAGCTGGGATTGGATTGCCCGCCTTTGAAAGCCTCTACCGTCAAAGGGCCGTCGAAACCCTCCAGGTGTTCGCGAAGCCAGCCGTGCAGGGCTGCCGGGTCAAACGCATGCTGCGCCGCTACGGCCCGGGTTCCGGTGAAATCGTCAGCGTCGCCCATCACCGCTTACGTCCGACCTACATCAACATGGTGTTGCGAATCAGGCCGACTGCCAGGCCTTCAATCTCAAAGGGGTCGCCCGGCTCCACCACGATGATCTGGTAATCCGGGTTTTCGGGGTGCAGCTCGATAAGCTGTTTGTTGCGCCGAAAGCGCTTCACCGTGACTTCTTCACCCAGCCGGGCCACCACAATCTGGCCGTTCTTGGCCTCTTTGGTGGCTTGCACCGCCAATAAATCACCATCCATGATGCCGGCGTCGCGCATGGACATGCCCCGTACTTTGAGCAGGTAGTCGGGCTGGCGCTGAAATAAGCTGTTTTCGACGTAATACGTTTGGTCCACATGTTCTTGCGCCAAGATAGGCGAGCCCGCGGCAACCCGCCCGATCAGCGGCAGCGCCAGCTGGGCCAGGCCTGGAATTGGCAGCGCGTACTGCTGGTTCTGCCAGGAGCCTGAGCCGGACTTGTTGCGCAGCCGGATACCGCGCGAGGTGCCACTGACCAACTCGATCACGCCTTTGCGGGCCAGCGCCTGCAAATGTTCCTCGGCGGCATTGGCGGATTTGAAGCCGAGCTCCGTGGCGATTTCGGCACGGGTGGGCGGCGCGCCGGTGGTAGCAATGGCGCGCTCGATCAAGCTCAGAATCTGCTGCTGGCGGGCGGTGAGTTTGGGGCTCTCGGACATGGCGACTCCTTCAAAAGGGCTACACAAAACCTAGGCTGTCAATTTTGACAGTGACTGTATTTTTAACCAGTCTATAAGTTTTGGCAAGCGCGCCAGGTAAAAATTTAACTTGCCAGTGCGGCGAGGACCCGTTCAGTGATGTTCGCCACGTCGCCGGTTCCGTCCACTGCGCGGTATTTGGGGGCTTTGGCTGGCTCGGCGCGGGCCCAGTCGGAGTAGTAGGCGACCAGGGGCCGGGTTTGGGCGCTGTATACCTCCAGGCGTTTGTTCACGGTTTCTTCGCGGTCGTCTTCGCGTTGGATCAGCGCTTCACCGGTGATGTCATCCAAGCCTTCTTTTTTGGGCGGATTGAAACGCACGTGGTAAGTGCGTCCGGAGGCGGGGTGCGAGCGCCGTCCGCTCATGCGCTCCACGATGGCGGCAAATGGGACGTCAATTTCAACTACATAGTCGAGTGCCACGCCTGCCGCCTTCATGGCGTCGGCCTGGGGGATGGTGCGGGGAAAGCCGTCAAACAGAAAGCCCTTGCTACAGTCTGCTTGGGTCAGCCGTTCTTTGACCAAGTCGATGATCAATCCATCGCTGACCAGGCCGCCAGCGTCCATCACGGACTTCGCTTGCAGGCCCAGCGGAGATCCCGCTTTCACGGCCGCACGCAGCATGTCACCGGTAGAAATTTGGGGGATGCCGTATTTCTGGCAAATAAAGGTGGCCTGGGTGCCCTTACCTGCGCCGGGTGCGCCTAGCAAAATCAGTCTCATAGTGACCCTCAGAACATAGGGGCTTCACGGCAGCCTTGTCTCGCAGGCTCTACGCAAAGCATTGTTTTTATGGAAACCAGGCACAAGGCGCTGTCGATTTGGAGAATAGCACGCGGTGCTTGTCAGTAGCTGACTCGGCCACGGTACCTGCGGCACTGGCAAGCTGCCGCGTATCCGGGGGTTTTCACGGAGTTTCAGCCTGCGCCCGCTGGCTTTGTGCTGCGGATGTCAGCTGGCAGTTGATGCAAAAAATGCCCGCACCCGCGCCAGGTCTTCGGGCGTGTCCACACCGCACTGCGGAATCGTGTTGCTGATGTGCACGGCAATACGGTATCCGTGCCACAGCGCACGCAGCTGTTCCAGGGCTTCGACCTGCTCGTGGGGTGCTGCGGGTAAGAGCGGAAAGCGCCGCAAAAAAGCGGCCCGGTACGCGTAAATGCCGATGTGCCGCAACGCTGGCAGTGCTGCCGATGCATGCTGACCTGCACCATCGCGCCAACAGGGTATGGGCGCACGGCTGAAGTACATAGCGTGTCCGGAGGCATCGACCACGACTTTGACAACGTTCGGGTTGTGGAAGTCATGCGCATCATCCAGCGCATGTGCGGCAGTGGCCATGGCGGTGTGCGGATGCTGTTCCAGCAGACTGGCTACAGCCCGTACCAGTGCGGGGTCGATCAGCGGTTCGTCGCCCTGCACGTTGACCACAATCTCCGTGTCGTCCAACTCCAATAGGTCGCAGGCCTGCGCCAAGCGGTCGCTGCCGGAGACGTGGTCGGTGCGGGTCAGCACGGCTTCGACGCTGTGGATCGCGCACGCGTGGAGGATGGCTGCATGGTCGGCGGCGACCACGATGCGCACGTCCGCCGGAACCCCGCTTCGTACCCGTTGCGCCACCCGCACCACCATGGGCAGTCCGGCAATGTCAGCCAGCGGTTTGTCGGGCAAGCGTGTGGACTCCAAGCGCGCCGGAATAAGCACCGTGACTCGGGCCGGTGCCATGTCGCTCAAAGCCCGAGTTCCTCGTCAGTCATAGTGCGCGCCTCGCGTTCCAGCAAGACGGGTATACCGTCGCGCACCGGGTAGGCCAGGCGGGCGCTGCGCGAGAGCAGCTCCTGCGCCTCGCGGTCGTATTCCAAGTGGCCTTTGGTTACGGGGCAGACCAGCAGTTCAAGCAGTTTGGTGTCCATAGGGCTTTCATCATAGAAGGTGGTGGCTTCCAGCGGCCTTGCAGGCAGCACGGTGCGGATGTAGTCGCTGCGCCAAGAGCCTATCCAGGGCGGCGAAGAAGGCCGCTTCGCTGCGCTGCTCTAGCCCTGCTGCGAGGGCCAGCGGACGCTGGAGCCACAGTTTGGGCGCATCTTTCTGGGTGCAGACTAACAGCGCATCGGACGGAAAAGCGGCGGCGTGTTCTGCGAAATGGGCGTAGTCGTCGTGGTCGGGCAGCGCCAGCGTGTGTGCCAGAGTCAGCCCGTGCAGGCGCAGCATGGCAAAAAATGCGTCTGGTTTGGCAATAGCTGCCACGGCGACGATGGGCTGCGTGCCCGTAGCCAGAGCTGCCAAGGATCGCGTAGTGCCGGTGGCATCCACCAGCTGTGGCAACAGTGTGCGGTGGGCGCTGAAGCGGCCTGGCCAGGCTGCGCCTGCGGAGTGCAGGACCAGGGTTCGCTCCTCGTCTTGACCAGCGCGTCGCACCAGACTGCGGGGCCAATGCTGGCGCAGCGGCCCGGCCGGCAGCAGCCGGCCATTACCGAGTCCGTCCGCGTCCATCACGCAGACCTCCAGGTCGCGGTACAAGCCGTAGTGCTGTAAGCCGTCGTCGCACACAATGACCCGGGTGTGCGGATGCTGGGTCAGCAGAGCCTGCGCAGCGAGCGCCCGGTTGGCGTGCACAAAAACCGGTATGCCCAGCGCGCGTTGGAGCAATACCGGTTCGTCCCCGCTGCGCTGCGCCGTGTCAGTCGCTCCCACCTCCACGCATTCGGTGCTGTGCCGCCCATAGCCACGGGATACCACGCCCACCTTCAGTCCGCGCCTTTGCAGGTGGGAGGCAATCTCGATAACCGTGGGTGTTTTGCCGCCGCCGCCCACGGTGATGTTGCCCACGACGATGACCGTTGCGCGAACCCTTAGCACCCGCACCAGTCCGACGCGATAGAGCTGCCGGTGCGCGGCAGCGAACGCGCCGTAGAGCACCGACAGCGGCCATAGCAAGGTGCTGATTGGGCCCCGTGTGTGCCAGGACTGACGCAGGCGGGAACTAAGGCCCGCAGAGGTGTGGGGCGCGGTAGGCATTATTTGCCACTGCTGCGTTTTTCGGCTACCGGATCCTTGGGGGCAGCGCTGGACTGGGCGGCGAAAGTCACCCGGTTCATACCGCTGCGCCGGGCTGCTTCCATGGACGAAACCACAAGTTGGTGACGCACGTTCTGGTCCGCGGCGATTACCAAAACCGTTTGCGGCCCGACCTTGGCTGCCCGCAGGGCTGTCTCAATGCCTGCCACCGATACGGGGCTCAGCGCTTGTTGGTTCAGGCTGAAACGTCCGTCTGCCTGGATAGCCAGGGTCAGTGTGTCCGGCGTGGTGCTTTGCTTCTCGGCATCGGCGCTGGGCAGCGTGATTTGGATCTGCGTGAGTTGGTTGAAAGTAGTGGACAGCATCAAAAAAATCAGCACCACAAGCAGCACATCGATGAAGGGGATCAGGTTGATCTCCGGTTCTTCGTGGCGGCGTTTGCGGAAGTTCATGGTGCAGTCTGCCGGTTCAGCGGCGCAAGGTTTTGAGTTGGGCAATGAGTTGCGTGCCCTGGATTTCCCACGACAGCACATAGGCGTCAATGCGGTTGCGGAAATACCGCCAGAAGATCAGGGCGGGAATGGCCACCGCCAAACCGAATGCGGTGTTGTACAGCGCCATGGAAATCCCCTGCGCCAACTGGGTGGGGTTGGCCACCGTGCCCATGCCGGATTGCGCACCAAAAATTTCAATCATGCCCATCACGGTGCCGAGCAAGCCCAGCAGGGGAGCCACCGATGCAATAGTTCCCAAGGCGGAGAGATACTGATCGAGTCGCATGGCCGCCTGTTGTCCAGCGCTTTGCATGGCTTCTTTCAGGTCCTCATCCGTGCAGCGCGGATGCGCTTTCAAGTGACGCAAGGGACTGGACAACACCATGCCCAGCAAAGATCCAGCCTCCCACGCGGCGATCTCTTCGCCGGTGATGGATTTAGCCCGGGCGCGGGTAAGGATGCTGGTGAAGAGTTCCGGGGGTGCAACGCGTGCGGTGCGCAGGCTGATAAGCCGCTCAATGATGATGGACATCGCCAGTACCGAGCACAAAATAAGCGGCCAGATCGGCCAACCGGCGGCTTGTATGATGGTGAGCAAGATGGTGCTTTCGGCGGGTTGCGCAGCTGCAATTATGGCGTGTGCTTACGTGAACGCACTACCTATTTGGCCTGCGGCAACGCCGCCACGGCAGTTTCCTCGGGGCCGGTGTTCCAGGCCCATCCACAGAAAGTCAGTTGATTGAACTTCGAAGATGACACGCGCGCAGGCCTGTCGCCTGTGCGGCTTTGGCAGGTGGGTGCTTTGTGCAAGGCCATCGGGACCAGTCTGGAGGCGCAGTTCAACCCCGTGCGGGTCGGTGGTGAGATCAGCGGATTCGTCCGCGCCGCCAGCGGGCACTGCTATTTCAATCTCAAAGACGCCACTGGGCAAATCCGCTGCGCAGCTTTCAAACGGATTGCAGTAACCATCGACTTCAGCCCGCGTGACGGTGACCAGGTTGAACTGCATGGCCGCTTGGGTGTGTACGAGCAACGCGGCGAGCTACAGCTGGTGGTCGAAGGTATGCGCCGGGCCGGGCAGGGTGCTCTTTTTGAGCGGTTTTTACAGCGCAAGGCCCGTCTGGAGGCGCAGGGCTTGTTTGATGCGCAGCGTAAGCGTGCGCTGCCGCAGGTGGTGCGCGGTATTGGCGTAGTGACTTCGCTGGGTGCTGCGGCTCTGCACGATGTGCTGTCTGCCTTGCAGCGGCGGGTGCCCCATATTCCCGTGACTGTGGTTCCTGCCGCCGTACAGGGGGATGCCGCGCCCCTGGCTCTCTGCGCCGCATTACAAAAAATGTACCGGCTGCAGGATGCCGCTTCCGGGACCATTGATGTGATTTTGTTGGTGCGCGGTGGCGGTTCCATGGAAGACCTGTGGGCTTTTAATGACGAGACGCTGGCGCACACCATCGCCCAAAGTCCGGTGCCGCTGATCAGTGGTGTGGGCCATGAAACCGATTTCACTATTGCGGACTTCGTTGCCGATCTGCGCGCGCCGACACCGACCGCCGCCGCTGAGATGGCAGCGCAGGAGACGGCTTTGTGGCGTGGGGCGGTGGACGAGCTGGCGCAGCGCCTGAACACCGAGACTACGCGGGCGCTCGACCACCAGTCCCAGCATCTGGACACCTTGCAGGCGCGTATCTCCCGACCGTCTGCGGGCGTAGGCGCGATGCGCCAGCGTTTACGCGACTGCGAGCACCGGGCTGCTTTTGCCGCCAAGAATGGCGTGTCGCAGGGCAGCGCAGCGCTGCAGCGCTCCGCGGCGGCACTGCAGCGCTGCGTGGCGCAGATGGCCACGGGCCACGCCACCCGGCTGGATGCCGCTGCCCTGCGTCTGGGGCTGCTGGACCCCTCGCTGGTTTTGGCGCGCGGTTATGCCTGGCTAACCGACGCGCAGGGCCGCAGTGTGGCCAGCGCGCACGGGGTTCAAGCTGGACAGACCTTGCTAGCGCAGCTGCACGACGGCAGGCTTACTGTGCAGACCATCAGCGCACAGGGCAAATAATTTCTACAATCCGCCGTCTCTCCAACCGCTTCCCACCACTCAGAGGATTTCATGGAACACACCCTTCCCGCACTGCCTTACGCCATCGACGCCCTGGCTCCTGTGTACTCGCAAGAGACGCTGGAGTTTCACCACGGCAAACACCACAACGCCTACGTGGTGAACCTTAACAACCTGCAAAAAGGCACCGAGTTCGAAGCCATGTCGCTGGAAGACATCATCCGCAAGTCCAGCGGCGGCATCTACAACAATGCGGCCCAGATCTGGAATCACACCTTTTTCTGGCACTGCATGAAGCCCCAAGGTGGCGGTGCACCCACTGGCGCGTTGGCCGCAGCGATTGACGCCAAATGGGGCAGCTTTGCAGCCTTCAAAGAGGCTTTTGTGAAATCCGCCGTTGGCAATTTCGGCTCCGGCTGGACCTGGCTGGTGAAAAAGCCCGATGGTTCGGTGGACATCGTCAACACCGGCGCAGCCGGCACGCCGCTCACCGGCGCCGACAAGGCCTTGCTGACGGTGGACGTGTGGGAGCACGCCTACTACATTGACTACCGCAATATGCGTCCCAAATTTGTAGAAGCATTTCTGGACAAACTGGTGAATTGGGACTTCGCCCAGGCCAATTTCGCCTGATTGCGCCCTACGCCGTAAAAAAGCCGACCCTCGGGTCGGCTTTTTTATGGTTTGGCTGAATCGAAGGGCGGGCCCTTGAGCTTATCGCCGGCCTTCAGCCCTTTCTTGGAGAACCAGCTGGCATTCATTTCCAGAACATAGCGCACAGGTTTCTCGGAACAATGGGCGTTCAGCGTCTGGGCCTTCATTTCGTCGAGGTTCACCAGGGTCCCGTCGTCGGCCACAAAGGCCACGGCCAGAGGTATCAAGGTGTTTTTCATCCAAAAGCATTGCTGCGCCGCTTGCTCGAATACAAAAAGCATGCCTTCGTGCTGCGGCATCTCGGTGCGGAACATGAGGCCAGTGGCATGTTGTTCGTTGGTGGTCGCGACCTGCGCATTGATCCGGTACATGCCGATGGTCAGCCCAGTACGCGGCAGCTCAGTTTGCGGCTTTTGGCTCAGCGCCAGGCCGCACTGGGCCAGCGCCAGGCCAGCCAGCAAGAAGCGGAGCAGGCCGATTGAGAACAGATTTGGCTGGGTAAGGGTCATTGCGTGCGGGGGATTAGCTCGACAGTATGGCGTAATTTTCAGGACTAGAATTCCGCGCAGCATCGGGAACGGCACTCCTCTCCCGGGAGTTTTCTGCCAACCTGACCGCATGGATCGCCAACGCATCAACTAGCCCATCATGTACCAACACATCAAAATTCCAGCCCACGGCCAGAAAATCACGGTCAACGCCGATATGTCGCTGAACGTACCGGATCAGCCCATCATTCCCTACATTGAGGGCGATGGCACCGGACTGGACATCACGCCGGTGATGATCAAGGTGGTGGATGCCGCAGTCGCCAAGTCCTACGGCGGCAAGCGCAAGATTGCCTGGATGGAGGTTTTTGCGGGCGAGAAGTCCACCCATGTGTACGGCCCCGACGTGTGGTTGCCGGAAGAGACGCTGCATGCCATCCGCGATTACGTGGTGTCCATCAAGGGGCCGTTGACGACCCCGGTGGGCGGCGGCATCCGCTCGCTGAATGTGGCGCTGCGCCAGGAGCTCGATTTGTACGTGTGCTTGCGCCCGGTCCAGTATTTCAGTGGGGTTCCCAGCCCGGTGAAAGAGCCGCACAAAACCGACATGGTGATCTTCCGGGAAAACTCCGAGGACATTTACGCCGGTATCGAGTTCGAGGCCGAGTCCCCCAAGGCCCAGAAGCTGATCAAGTTTTTGCGCGAAGAGATGGGCGTCACCAAAATCCGTTTCCCCGACACCTCGGGGATCGGGGTCAAACCGGTTTCCCGCGAAGGCACCGAGCGTTTGGTGCGCAAGGCCTTGCAGTACACCATCGACAACGACAAACCCAGCCTGACCATCGTCCACAAGGGCAACATCATGAAATTCACCGAAGGTGGGTTCCGGGATTGGGCTTACGCGCTGGCGCAGCGCGAATTCGGCGCCCAGTTAGTTGACGGCGGACCCTGGTGCAAATTCAAAAACCCCAAAACCGGGCGTGAAATCACGGTCAAGGACAGCATTGCCGATGCGTTCTTGCAACAAATTCTGCTGCGTCCGGCTGAGTACAGCGTGATCGCCACACTGAATTTGAACGGCGATTACGTGTCGGACGCGCTGGCCGCGCAGGTTGGCGGTATCGGGATCGCGCCTGGAGCCAATCTAAGCGACACAGTGGCCATGTTCGAGGCCACCCACGGTACGGCGCCCAAATACGCGGGTAAAGATTACGTTAACCCCGGCTCGGAAATTCTCTCCGCGGAGATGATGCTGCGCCACATGGGCTGGATCGAGGCGGCTGATCTGATTATTGCGTCGATGAAAAAGGCGATTTTGAGCAAAAAAGTCACCTACGACTTTGCCCGGTTGATGGAGGGTGCGACCCAGGTCAGTTGCTCTGGATTTGGCCAGGTGATGATCGATCAGATGTAGTTTCATCAAAGGCCGGAGTGCTGGTGAGCGTTCCTGCTTGCCACCGAGCCGCCCCTGGGGCGGCTCTTTTTTTGCGGCGCGCGGCACTTGAAAGCGGCTGGCCCTGCCCCACCTGCATTGCTTCTGAAACACACAGGCCTGGTCAGGCTGCCACCTTCTGATTGGGCACAGATCCTCGAACGCTAGAATGAATTGATGGCAAGCAACCCCCCGACCCCACCCGCTAAACCCGCCCATTGGCCCGCAACGGATGATGGCGGCGCAGTGCTGTTGGAGCGCCGCACTGAGCGGGTGAAGCCGCCGCAGCTGTACCAGGTGGTGATGCTCAATGACGACTACACGCCCATGGAGTTTGTGGTCTATGTGATTCAGCAATTTTTTAGCCGGGACATGGAGACCGCCACCCAAATCATGTTGAAAATCCATTTGGATGGACGCGGTGTGTGCGGTGTCTACACCAAAGACGTAGCGGCTACCAAGGTCGATCAGGTGATGGACGCCGCAGGCAAAGCGGGCCACCCCCTGCAGTGTGTCAGTGAACCCGTGGAGTCGTAGGGAAATAGTGCCGACAAGCGCCTGCAATGCACCCATTGCAGGTAAGCTGTCGGAAACGGATGATCTTTAAAAGGAAGCGAAATGATCGCCCAAGAGTTAGAAGTCAGTTTGCACATGGCCTTTGTCGAGGCGCGCCAGCAGCGGCATGAGTTCATCACGGTTGAGCATTTGCTGCTGGCTTTGCTGGACAACCCCAGTGCTGCCGAAGTTTTGCGCGCCTGCGCTGCGCAGATAGACGATTTGCGCAAGTCCCTGACCCATTTCATCAAAGACAACACGCCGCAGGTTGCGGGCTCCGATGATGTGGACACCCAACCCACGCTGGGCTTTCAGCGCGTGATCCAGCGTGCCATCATGCATGTGCAGTCGACGGGTAGCGGCAAAAAAGAGGTGATGGGCTCCAACGTGCTTGTGGCTATTTTTGGCGAAAAAGATTCGCACGCCGTGTATTACCTGCACCAACAGGGCGTGACCCGTCTGGATGTGGTGAACTTCATTGCCCACGGCATCAAAAAGAACGATCCACCTGAGCCGGCCAAACCCAACGAATCGGCCGCAGAGGGCGAAGAAGCCGCGACTGAGAAGAACGAAAAATCGTCTCCTCTGGAGCAGTACACCCAGAACCTGAACCAAATGGCCAAGGACGGCAAGATCGATCCGCTGATTGGCCGTGAATACGAGGTGGAACGGGTGATCCAGATTCTGTGCCGCCGCCGTAAGAACAACCCTCTGTTAGTGGGTGAGGCCGGAGTCGGCAAGACTGCGATTGCAGAGGGCTTGGCCTGGCGTATTTCACAAAACGATGTTCCCGAGGTTCTCAAGGATTCGATTGTTTACTCCCTGGATATGGGCGCCTTGCTGGCGGGCACCAAATACCGCGGCGACTTTGAGCAGCGCCTTAAAGGCGTTCTCAAAGCACTTAAGGATAGACCTAAGGCGGTTTTGTTCATTGACGAAATCCACACCCTGATCGGCGCCGGTGCTGCGTCCGGCGGCACTCTGGATGCGTCCAACCTGTTGAAGCCCAGCCTGAGTTCGGGCCAGCTCAAATGCATTGGTGCGACCACGTTCACCGAATACCGTGGCATTTTCGAGAAAGACGCTGCCTTGTCGCGGCGCTTCCAGAAAATCGATGTCACCGAGCCCACGGTCGAGCAGACTGTGGAGATTCTCAAGGGTTTGAAGTCCCGCTTTGAAGCCCACCACAGTGTCAAGTACGCCGTGGCAGCGCTGCAAGCAGCAGCCGAACTCAGCGCCAAATACATCAACGACCGCCATTTGCCAGACAAGGCCATTGACGTGATCGACGAGGCCGGCGCGGCCCAACAAATTTTGCCCGCCAGCAAACGTAAAAAGACGATTACGAAGACCGAGGTCGAGGAGATCGTGGCCAAAATCGCCCGCATTCCGCCGGCCAATGTGTCCAACGACGACCGTGGCAAGCTCAAAACCCTGGATCGGGATCTGAAGAGCGTGGTCTTCGGCCAGGACAAGGCCTTGGATGTTCTGGCCTCGGCCGTCAAGATGGCCCGCTCCGGTCTGGGTAAGGGCGACAAGCCCATAGGTGCGTTTTTGTTCAGCGGGCCTACGGGCGTCGGGAAAACCGAGGCTGCCAAGCAACTCGCCTACATCATGGGCATCGACTTGATCCGCTTCGATATGAGCGAGTACATGGAGCGCCACGCCGTCAGCCGCCTGATTGGTGCCCCCCCCGGTTATGTGGGCTTTGACCAAGGCGGTTTGCTGACAGAGGCGATTACCAAAAAACCACATTGCGTGCTGCTGCTGGATGAGATTGAAAAAGCCCACCCGGACGTTTTCAACGTGTTGTTGCAGGTTATGGACCATGGGACGCTCACGGACAACAACGGGCGAAAGGCCGATTTCCGCAACGTGATCATCATCATGACCACGAACGCGGGTGCTGAAACCATGAACAAAGCGACGATTGGCTTTACCAATCCCCGTGAAGCGGGCGACGAAATGGCGGACATCAAGCGCTTGTTCACGCCTGAATTCCGCAACCGGCTCGATGCGATCGTGGGGTTCAAAGCTCTGGACGAGAACGTCATCCTGCGTGTGGTGGACAAATTTCTCTTGCAACTGGAAACCCAGCTTGCCGAGAAAAAAGTTGAAGTCACCTTCACCGACAAGCTGCGCAAGCATCTGGGCAAAAAAGGTTTCGATCCGCTGATGGGTGCACGCCCGATGCAGCGTTTGATTCAGGACACCATACGCCGGGCGTTGGCAGATGAGTTGTTGTTTGGCCGTTTGGTCGATGGCGGGCGTCTGACGGTAGAGATCGACGACAGCGACGCCGACAAGCCCGAAGTGCTTCTCGATATCCAGCCATTGCCCAAAAAGGAAGGCAAGTCCAAGCCAGAGGAAGTTGTTGCCAGCTAAGGCTGGTGCCGGCCTGAGCGCGTGGTGTAAACTCGCTCGGCTTTGGTAGTCGCTTTTTGGCCACCAAAGCAAATCCCGAATCCGCTCTATCAAGGTGCCGTAGCCCGTTTTTATGGGGTTTGCGGTTTTTGAGCGGGTTTAAGACCTAACCTTTGGAGCACTCTATGTCAGTCACCATGCGCGAAATGTTGGAAGCCGGCGTCCACTTCGGACATCAAACCCGCTTCTGGAACCCCAAGATGGCGCCGTTCATCTTCGGTCATCGCAACAAAATTCACATCATCAACCTGGAAAAATCGCTTCCGATGTTCCAGGAGGCCAGCAAATTTGTGCGCCAATTGTCTGCTCGGCGTGGCACCATTTTGATGGTCGGAACCAAGCGCCAGGCCCGCGAGATCGTGGCGCAGGAAGCGCAGCGCGCAGGAGTCCCCTTTGTAGACCAGCGTTGGTTGGGCGGCATGTTGACCAACTTCAAGACGGTGAAGACTTCCATCAAACGCCTGAAGGACATGAAAGTCCAACAAGAGGCGGGTCTGGACAGCATGAGCAAGAAGGAGCAGCTGATGTTCGCCCGCGAGTTGCAAAAGCTTGAAAAAGACATTGGCGGCATCCAGAACATGGCGGCCTTGCCGGACGCAATTTTTGTAATTGACGTGGGATACCACAAGATTGCGATTGCTGAGGCGCGCAAATTGGGCATTCCCCTGATTGGCGTGGTGGATTCCAACCACTCACCCGAAGGTATCGACTACGTGATTCCGGGTAACGACGACTCGTCGAAGGCCGTGATTTTGTATGCGCGCGGCATTGCGGACGCGGTGATTGAGGGCCGCGCCAACGCGGTTGAGGATGTGCTGACCGCCGTGGTTGCAGAGTCGCAAGACGAATTTGTCGAGGTCAGCGAGGCCGCTTGAGGCCGCCGGCGCTGACCCAAGGGGGCTTGCGGGCCCCTTTTTTTTAGGTTTTTTGTACACAGTTTGATGACGGAGAGATGGACATGACAACGATTACCGCTTCCATGGTTGCCGAGTTGCGCGGCAAGACCGATGCCCCGATGATGGAATGCAAAAAGGCGCTCACCGAGGCCGAAGGAGACATGGTGCGTGCCGAGGAAATACTGCGCGTCAAACTCGGCAGCAAAGCCGGTAAAGCAGCAGCCCGCGTGACGGCGGAAGGCGTGATCGTCCTCGGCACCAGTGCGGGCGCGAGTGCCATGCTGGAAGTCAACTGCGAAACAGACTTCGTTACCAAGAACGACAGTTTCCTGGCGATGGCCAATGCCGCCGCTGCCTTGGTGGCGCAGCACAACCCAGCTGATGTGGCAGCGCTTTCTGCACTCCCGTATGCGCAGGACGGATTTGGCCCCACACTAGAAGACGTGCGCAAAGGCTTGATCGGAAAAATCGGCGAAAACATGACCTTCCGGCGTTTTGTGCGCCTGGCCTCTGGCACGCACGTGGCTTCGTATTTGCACGGCACCCGCATCGGCGTGGTCGTGGCATATGAAGGTGATGTCACGGCAGCCAAAGACGTAGCGATGCACGTTGCAGCGATGAAGCCAGTGTCCCTGTCCTCCGATCAGGTCCCGGCCGAATTGGTTGAGCGTGAGCGCTCTGTTGCTGCGGCGAAGGCAGCTGAAGATGCGGCGGTGGCCACGGCGGCCGGTAAGCCTGTGCAGTCTGAAGAGATTGTGAAAAAGCGTATCGAAGGCGGCGTGCAGAAATTCCTCAAAGAGGTCTCGCTGTTCAATCAGGCCTTTGTGAAGAACGACAAGCAGACCGTGGAACAAATGCTGAAAGCTGCCAATACGGTCGTGAAGGGCTTTACCCTGTACGTGGTGGGCGAAGGTATTGAGAAACGGGTGGATGATTTCGCCGCCGAAGTGGCTGCCCAGGTGGCTGCCGCCAAGCAGTCTGCCTGAGCGCCTTAGCAGCCCAACCAGTACCTCAGATTGCATTGATGGAGAAAGCCATGAGCCCCGCCCGTCCAGCTTACAGCCGCCTATTGCTCAAGCTGTCCGGCGAGGCCTTGATGGGTGATGATGCATTTGGCATCAACCGCGACACGATTGTGCGCATCGTCGGAGAGGTGGCAGAGGTCACCCGCATGGGCGTCCAGGTGGCCGTAGTTATTGGTGGTGGCAATATTTTTCGGGGGGTGGCGGGCGGCTCGGTTGGCATGGACCGCGCAACGGCCGATTACATGGGTATGTTGGCCACCGTCATGAATTCGCTGGCGCTGGGCGACACCATGAACAAAGCCGGGCTTACGGCGCGGGTCATGTCGGCCATCGGAATTGAGCAAGTGGTCGAGCCGTATGTGCGGCCCAAGGCTTTGCAGTACCTGGAGGAAGGCAAGGTCGTGATTTTTGCTGCGGGAACCGGCAACCCCTTTTTCACCACCGACACGGCGGCGGCCTTGCGTGGCGCGGAGATTGGTGCCGAAATCGTGCTCAAGGCCACTAAAGTGGACGGCGTGTACAGCGCCGATCCGAAAAAAGACCCCCACGCAACCCGTTACAGCCATTTGACATTTGACGAGGCCATGCGCAACAACCTGGGGATCATGGACGCTGCTGCCTTCGCTTTGTGCCGGGATCAGAACCTGCCGATCAAGGTATTTTCGATCTTCAAGCTCGGAGCCCTCAAGCGCGTGGTGATGGGCGAGGACGAAGGCACCCTGGTTCATCTGTGATCGAGAGGAGAGTGGAAACATGAGCTTGCAAGCCATCAAAGAACAGGTGGATGCCAAGATGGAGTCGTCCATCGCATCCTTGAAAAATAACTTGACCAAGGTGCGAACCGGGCGGGCTAATCCGGCCTTGCTCGATACCGTGCATGTGGACTACTACGGATCCATGCTTCCCTTGAGCCAAGTTGCCAACCTGAGCCTGATTGATGCCCGCACCATCGGTATCCAGCCCTGGGAAAAAACCATGACCGCCAAGATCGAGAAGGCGATCCGTGAGAGCGATCTGGGCCTCAATCCGGCCAGCATGGGTGAATTGATCCGCGTTCCCATGCCCATGATGACGGAGGAGCGTCGCCGCGAGCTGACCAAAGTTGTACGCAATGAAGGCGAGGCCGCCAAGATCGCTATCCGCAACGTGCGCCGTGATGCCAATGACGCGGTCAAAAAATTGGTGAAAGACAAACTGGCATCCGAGGATGATCAAAAGCGGTCGGAAGCCGATGTCCAAAAACTCACAGACCGCCATATCGCCGAGGTGGACCGTTTGGTGGCTTCCAAAGAAAACGACATCATGGCGGTATAGGTTCCGGCTGAGCCGCCACCGCCACGCACCGCCTGTGACTCCCACCCTGCCGCCATGCCATCGGTGAAAAAGCTCCCGGCCCATGTCGCCATCGTGATGGATGGCAATGGCCGCTGGGCGCAGAAGCGGCATCTGCCGCGTTTGGCCGGACATAAGCGTGGTGTGGATGCGCTGAAAACCACGATCCAGGCCTGCGTTGATCGCGCGATTCCCATCCTCACGGTGTTTGCATTTTCTTCGGAAAACTGGAGCCGACCTGCATCCGAAGTCTCCGGCTTGATTGAACTGCTGTATGCCGCCCTGCGCAGCGAGTTGGGCAGCCTGGGTCAGCGTGGCATTCGTTTGCGGTTTTTGGGTAGCCGCCAGGAACTAGAGCCTGGTCTGTGCACTGTTTTGCACGATGCCGAGCATGCGACACAGGCCAACCAGGGCATGTTGCTCAATGTGTGCTTTAACTACGGCGGGCGCTGGGATATTGTTGACGCCGCAGCCCGCCTGGCCGCAGCGGGCACGCCGATTACCGAAGCGTCCATGAACGCCGCGCTTTCACTGGCACCCTGCCCGGATCCTGATTTGCTCATCCGCACGGGTGATGAACACCGTCTTAGCAATTTTTTGCTCTGGCAGTGCGCGTACTCTGAGCTGTACTTCAGCCCGGTGTTGTGGCCAGACTTTGACGCAGCGGCACTGGACGAGGCCCTCAAGGACTACGCCAGTCGCGAGCGGCGCTTTGGCAGAACCAGTCCCCTAGCCGCTTCGGCACTTGCCTAACCCGGCGCAAGATCCCTGCATGCTGCGCCAACGGCTTATTACTGCGGTGCTGCTCCTGGCGGTGTTTTTGCCCGCACTCTTTGCGGTCAATCCGGTGTATTTTGTGCTGTGCACCTTGGCGCTGATGGGTGCGGCAGCGTGGGAGTGGGGGCGTTTGAGCGGGCAGTCGCACTCCCTGTCTCTGGCGGGTGCGGCCTTGATGGTGCTTGCTGGGCTGGGTTTATGGAATATCGAGTTGAACCCCACCGGTTTGCTATGGGTCTGGCGTGTGGCAGCGCTTGTCTGGTTGGTACTGGCGCTCTTTGCCCTCTACAAAGGCGTCGCATATTGGGGCAAATTGCCGCCCGCGCTGCGCTTCTGGTGCGGATGGGCCATGCTGTTGGTATCCTGGCTGGCTATGGTGCAATCCAGGGTTGTAGGAATCAATTTTTTGCTCTCCGTCATGTGTCTGGTGTGGGTTTCTGACGTAAGCGCTTACTTCGCTGGCCGTGCCTGGGGTAACCGCTGGATCGCCCGCAAGCTGGCGGTCAGTATCAGCCCGGGTAAGACCTGGGAGGGCGTCGCTGGCGCGCTGCTTGGTGTGGGTGTGGTGGCGTTTGTCTGGCGTTATGCCGACAGCCAAAACCTTGGCAACTCGCAAAGTATTTTTTCTCGAGCGGTGCAAGACTGGGGGGAGTTGGGCGCGCTCGCTCTGGGGCTGCTTGTGGCAGCCGGTGTGGTGGGCGATTTGCTTGAATCCTTGTTCAAGCGTGCCGCTGGGGTGAAAGACAGCAGCCGTCTGTTGCCCGGCCATGGCGGGGTACTGGACCGGGTCGACGCGCTGCTCCCGGTCTTGCCCTTGGCGATGTGTTTGGTGGCGCAGTGACATCATGAACGCGCCCCGGCACAGTGTCACCGTTTTGGGCTCAACCGGCTCGATAGGCGTCAATACCCTGGACGTGCTGGCGCGGCATCCTCAGCGGTTTTCGGTGTTTGCCCTGTCCGGACATTCACGTATCGACCTGCTATTTGCGCAGTGCATGGTGCATAAACCCCGCTTTGTGGTGGCGACCGACGCGCAAGCAGGTCCCGCATTGCAATCCCGGCTGGCAGCGCAGGGAAGCGCGACCCGGGTGCTGATCGGGCACGCCGCCCTGGACGAGGTCGCGGCCCACGAAGAGGTTGACATGGTGATGGCGGCCATCGTGGGCGCAGCTGGTTTGTCTTCGTGCATGGCTGCGGCGCGCGCCGGCAAGCGGCTGCTGCTGGCCAATAAAGAGGCACTGGTCGTGGGCGGTTCCTTGTTCATGGACGCCGTGCGCACGGGCGGCGCGACCTTGCTGCCCATTGACAGTGAGCATTCGGCCATTTTCCAGTCGCTGCCCGATGACCGCAGCATATGGCCCTCGGTGGTTGAAAAAATCATCCTTACCGCATCGGGCGGTCCCTTTCGCACCCGTGATCCGTCCACCCTGCGGGACGTCACCCCGCAGGAGGCCTGCGCCCACCCAAACTGGAGCATGGGACGCAAAATTTCGGTGGACTCGGCCACCATGATGAACAAGGCGCTGGAGGTGATTGAGGCGAAGTTCCTGTTCGGCATGGATCCATCGCGCATCGCGGTAGTCATCCACCCGCAAAGCGTGGTGCATTCCATGGTGCAGTTTGTAGACCGTGCTGTGGTCGCGCAGCTCGGTGTACCGGACATGCGCGGCCCGATAGCCTACGGTCTGTCCTGGCCCCAGCGTATCGAATCGGGTACGGCGGCACTGGATTTTTCTGCAATGACCGGCCTGAGCTTTGAGACATTTGACAGCCCGGATCACCGCGCGCGCTTCCCTGGTTTGCAACTGGCGTGGGAGGCCATGGCGGGCGTATCGGGAACCACAGCCGTGCTCAATGCGGCCAATGAGATCGCCGTCGCGGCTTTTTTGGAGGGCCGCATTCGCTTTGACCAGATTCACGCTGTGAACCAGGCCACTCTGGCAGCGTTGCACTTTGAACCCCCGGTATCACTGCAGGCAATCTTGGCACTGGATGAGAAGGCCAGGGCCCGTGCTCTGGAGGCCGTGTTGTCCCTGGCCCGCTGAGCGCAAGTCGGAGCCGGTTCGCCACGATGCCTCAGTTATCATGCATCGCCCCTACCAGCCTGGGACGGGATTTCCTCTCCACATCCATGCCAACCGCCATGCTCCACCACCTCTGCTGCCGGATATTCCTTGCCTGCGCCATGTGGTCGGTCGCTACGCTGTCTTTTGCCCTGGAGCCCTTCGTCGTGAAGGACATCCGGGTCGAGGGCCTGCAACGGGTCGATGCGGGGACTGTCTTTGCGTCCCTTCCGTTTCGTGTGGGTGACAGCTATAGCGATGAGAAAGCAGCCAGCGCCATCCGCGCCCTGTTTGCGCTGGGCTTGTTCAACGACGTGCGGGTTGACGCCAGCGGCGATGTCCTGATTGTTGTGGTGCAAGAGCGCCCGAATGTGGCGGATGTGGATTTTTCGGGTGTGCGGGAATTTGAAAAAGACGTTTTGAAGAAAGCCTTGAAAGACATCGGCATCACCGAAGGTCGCCCTTTCGACAAGGCGCTTGCCGACAAGGCGGAACAAGAGCTCAAGCGGCAATACATCAACCGCAGCATGTATGCCACCGAAGTTGTGACTACCGTCACGCCCTTGGAAAACAACCGCGTGAATGTCAGTTTTTCAGTCACCGAAGGCGGCTCGGCAAAAATCAAATCGATTGACATCGTTGGCGTCAAAGCATTTTCAAAAAGCACTTTATTGGATCTTTTTGATCTGGATGCCGGAACCTGGCTGAGCTGGTACACCAAGTCCAACCGCTATGTGCGCAGCAAGCTCAATGCAGATGTGGAAACCTTGCGCTCCTATTACCTCTCCAAGGGGTACTTGGAGTTCAAGGTGGATTCGACTCAGGTCGCCATCGCTCCCAATAAGCAGGAAATTGTCATCACCATTAATGTCACCGAGGGTGAACGCTTTGTGGTGTCCAAAGTCAGTATGGAAGGTAACTACCTGGAGAAGCAGGACGAGTTCAAGTCTCTGATCAAAATCCGGGCCGGTGAGCCGTATAACGCCGATGAAGTCGCCCAAACGACCAAAGCGTTTACCGATTACTTCGCTAATTTCGGTTTTGCTTTCGCGAGCGCCCAGACAAAAACCACAGTCGATCGCCAAACCAACCGTGTTGAGGTCGCCATTCAGGCCGATCCAGGTCGCAGGGCCTTTGTTCGACGCATCAATATCGCTGGTAATGAACGTACCCGCGACGAGGTGATCCGGCGTGAGTTCCGCCAGTTCGAGGCTGCGTGGTACGACGGCGAAAAAATCCGCCTCTCGCGCAACCGGGTGGACCGCTTGGGTTATTTCAAGGACGTCGGAATAGAAACCGTGGAAGTTCCGGGCGCACCAGACCAGGTGGATTTGCTGGTGACCGTGGTTGAAAAGCCGACTGGTAATTTGAGCCTGGGTGCGGGCGTCTCTTCGGCTGATGGACTTGGCTTGCAGTTCGGCTTCAACCAGGACAATGTGTTTGGCTCAGGCCAGAGTCTGGGTGTCCAGGTGAACACCGGCAAGTACAACCGGACCCTGGTCTTTAACAACACCAACCCGTACTTCACCGAAGATGGTGTGTCACGCACTGTGGATGTATACCAGCGTAACAGCAAGCCCTATGCTGACGTCGACAGCTACTCCATTGAGAGCACCGGAACGAGCGTACGCTTCGGGGTTCCATTTACCGAGAGTGACACGGTGTTTGTGGGTCTTGGTTATGAACAAACCACGGTTGTCGAGGGCACCTATTTGCCGACGGCATACAGCGACTTTGCCAGCGATTACGGCTACACCGTTCGCGGATTTCCCTTGACCTTGGGCTGGTCGCGCGACACCCGCGACAGCGCACTCATTCCGAGCACAGGTCGTGTGTTGCGTGCTAACAGCGAGTGGAGTGTCGCCGGAGACCTGGGCTACGCCCGCGCCACTTTGCAGTACCAGCAGTTTTATCCGCTGACTAAAAAAACGACCTTTGCATTCAACAGCGAGTTTTCCTCGGGCGTGTCAACCAATGGCCACACCTACCCGGTCATGAAAAATTATTACTCCGGCGGCCTGGGTTCAGTACGTGGCTTCCAGCAGGGCAGCCTGACGACAGCGGCGCAGCGCGAACTGATTGATTCCTCTGCCTACAGCGTGGCAACAGGCGGTGCCACCAAGCTGGTTTTGAATGCCGAGGTGTTGACGCCTTTCCCGGGCGGGGGCAATGACCGGACCTTGCGCATGTACGGTTTTTTTGATGCGGGCGGCCTGTACGACCCCAATGCGTCCATTGCTTTGGAGGACTTGCGGTCTTCTGTGGGCGTCGGCGTCAGCTGGGTTTCGCCGGTTGGTCCGTTGCGCCTGGCCTGGGCCAAGCCCCTTACGACCCTGTACAGCGATAAACTACAAACCCTCCAGTTTCAGATCGGAACCTCATTTTGATGACCTCAGCTATTCAAAAATGTCTTGGGGGTTTTCTTGTGGCCCTGGCTGCCTTGGCAGTGCACGCCCAGGAGTCCCGTGTCGGCTACATCAATTACCAGCGCATCACAACCGAATCGGCACCTGCCAAAGCTGCCCAAGGACGGCTTGAGCAAGAATTTTCAAAGCGGGACAAAGACCTGGTTGCATTACGTGAGAGCATCAAAACCTTTAGCGAGCGTTTTGACAAAGACGCGCCCACGCTCAGTGAAAGCCAGCGTGTGAGCCGCCAGAAGGAATTCGCAGACATGAATCGCGAGTTCCAGCGCAAACAACGTGAGCTCCAGGAGGACATCAACGGCCGTCGCAACGAGGAGTTGCTCCAGGTGCTCGATAAAGCGGCCAAGGCCGTCAAGCAGGTTGCGGACGCCGAAAAATACGATCTGGTCATTCAGGAAGTGGCCTACAACAATGGCAAACACGACCTGACGGACAAAGTCCTGAAGATTCTGAACGCCGCGAAATAAGAGACCAGCGCAGTGGGTGATCCCGCAGTGTTTTCACTCCGGCTGAGCGCGATTGTCCAAGCCATTGGCGGCGAACTGATTGGTGACCCGGAAACTGTCATCGAGGCGATCGCTCCCTTAGATCGGGCCCAGGCGCGGCAAATTTGTTTCTTGAGTAACCCGCGCTATGCGGCAGCGCTGCCTGCCTGCGCGGCCGCCTGTGTGATTGTTGCGCCGGCGATGCGGGATGCCGCATTGGCGCGCGGTGCCACGATTGTGGTGCCGGATCCTTATCTGTACTACGCCAAGTTGACCCAGCTCTGGCGGCGTGAATATGGACTGTGGCGCGGTGATGAATCGGTGGGGTCTGGCGGCTGGATTCATCCCAGCGCCGTGGTGCATCCCCAAGCCCAGGTTCATCCCAGCGCGCGGATCGGCCCACTGTGTGTGGTGGAGCGTGGTGCCCGCGTCGGTGCCAATAGCGAGCTGACCTCCCGCGTCAGCCTGGGCTATGACTGCGTACTGGGCGAGCGATGTATCGTGCACCCCGGAGTGGTGATTGGTGCCGACGGTTTTGGCTTTGCCAAAGACGGTGAGCGTTGGGAAAAGATTGAGCAACTCGGCGCAGTATGGATAGGCAATGACGTGGAGATTGGCGCCAACACCTGCGTAGACCGGGGTGCACTCAGCGACACGGTAATCGAAGACGGCGTCAAGCTCGACAATCTGATCCAGATTGGCCACAACGTGCGCATAGGCCGCAACACCGCCATTGCGGGTAGTGTGGCCGTTGCGGGCAGCGCCACCATCGGCGCGAATTGCACCGTGGGTGGCGGCTCACTGGTGAGTGGCCATCTGACGATTGCCGACGGCGTGCACCTCTCGGGTTGCAGTTGCGTGAGTAAGTCCATTACCAAGCCCGGTGTGTACACCGGTGTTTTTCCTCTGGATGAGCATGGCGACTGGGAGCGCAATGCCGCCACATTAAGACAACTCCATCGCCTGCGCGAACGGATCCGAATTTTGGAAAGAGAGCGCCAGCCATGATGGACATCCACAAGATTTTGAAAAAACTCCCGCACCGCTACCCCTTCTTGCTGGTAGACCGCGTGATTGCGTTGGACAAGGGAAAAACCATCAAGGCGCTGAAAAACGTCACGATCAACGAACCTTTTTTTCAAGGCCATTTTCCCTACCGCCCGGTAATGCCCGGTGTATTGATGCTAGAGGCGCTGGCACAGGCTGCCGCCTTGTTGGCCTTTGACGCGCTGGGCTCCGAGCCAACCGAGGACCTGGTTTATTACTTTGCCGGTATCGATAACGCACGCTTCAAGCGTCCCGTGGAGCCCGGCGATCAGTTGATATTGGACGTGGAGATGGTGCGCATGAAAGCCGGTATTTTCAAGTTCAATGGCATGGCCTCGGTCGACGGCATCCTGGCTGTGCAAGCCGAGTTGACCTGTGCCGTGCGTCCGGTTGTGGCCTCTGCCTGAGTGTGTCTGTGAGCCTGATCCACCCGACCGCGCTGGTTGACCCCTTGGCCGAGTTGGACAGCTCGGTCGCGGTGGGGCCTTATACGGTGATTGGTCCGGATGTGCGCATTGGCGCCGGTACGACGGTTGGCGCGCACTGCGTGATCGAGGGCCGCACCACCATTGGTCGGGATAACCGGATATTCCAGTTCAATTCCCTGGGGGCGATTCCGCAGGACAAAAAATACGCAGGTGAACCCTGTGAGCTGGTCATCGGCGACCGCAACACGGTGCGCGAGTTCTGCACCTTCAATATCGGCTCGCCGGGCGACCAGGGTGTAACCCGCGTGGGCGATGACAACTGGATCATGGCCTATGTGCACCTGGCGCACGATTGCCAGGTCGGCAACCACACGATTTTTGCGAACAATTCCCAGCTTGCCGGCCATGTGCACGTGGGAGATTGGGTGATTCTGGGCGGCTTCACCGTCGTCCACCAGTTTGTCCGTTTGGGCGCGCACAGCATGACCGCGATGTGCGCCTTGCTCTTTGCCGATTTGCCGCCTTTTGTCATGTGCCAGGGTCAGCCGGCTGCCGCGCGGTCCATGAACTACGAGGGCCTGCGCCGCCGCGGCTTTTCCGCCGAGCGTGTGGCCGCCGTGAAAGCCATGCACAAGGCCCTGTACCGTGACGACTTGACGCTGGATCAGTCGCGCGAGCGTATTGCAAGCTTGGTGGAAAACACGCCCGATTCCGCCCCGGATGTGGCCATGATGCTGGATTTTCTGGCCAGTGTGTCGCCGCAGCGCGGCATCGTCCGGTAAGCCCTGCGGCCATGTCCGCGTCCAAACCTGGTTCTCCCGTAGACCCGCCAAGCCCACACCGCCTGCGGGTCGCCATGGTGGCCGGCGAAGCCTCAGGCGACCTGCTTGCCGGGCGCTTGATCGACGGCATGCAGGCGCGCTGGAATGGTCTGCAGACCTTTGGTATCGGCGGGCCACAAATGGTACGCCGCGGCATGCAAGCCTGGTGGCCGCAGGACAAGCTGGCAGTGCACGGATTCAGCTGGGAGCTGATCCGCCGTTACCGCGAAATTGTCGGCATCCGCCGCCAGTTGCGGGATCGCCTGCTCGGCGATCCGCCAGATGTTTTTATCGGCGTGGACGCGCCTGATTTCAATCTGACCCTGGAGGCCGACTTGCGTGCCAGCGGAACCAAAACCGTGCACTTTGTCTGCCCTTCGGTGTGGGCCTGGCGTCCGCAGCGCATGGACTTGCTGCGCCGCGCAGCGGACCATGTGCTGTGTATTTTTCCTTTCGAGCCGGAGCTGCTGGCCCGCCATGGCATCGAGAGCACTTTTGTCGGCCATCCTTTGGCTGGCCTGATCCCTATGGAGCCGGACCGGGCCGCTGCGCGGCGTGGCCTGGGCTTGCCAGATGCTGCGCCCGTGGTCGCCATCCTGCCGGGTAGCCGCCGTTCGGAAATCGATTACCTCGCGCCCTTGTTTTTTGCGGCAGCCGTGCGCATGCTGGCTGCACGCCCGGAACTGCATTTCGTTGTTCCGGCCGCACCCGGCTTGCGCGCGCGCATCGAGACGGCAGCGCGCAGCAGCGGTTTGTCGCGCCAACTGCATCTCGTCGACGGTCAGTCGCACGCCGCACTGGCCGCCTGCGATACGGTGCTGCTGGCCAGTGGCACGGCGACCCTGGAGGCGGCCCTGTTCAAGCGCCCCATGGTGATTGCCTACCGCATGTCATGGCTGTCGGCGGCGCTGATCGGGCGCAAGTTGTTGCAGCCCTGGGTGGGTCTGCCCAACATCCTCAACCGGCGCTTTGTCGTGCCGGAATTGCTGCAAGACGCAGCGACTCCAGCCGCTCTGGCTGCTGCCACGCTGGACTGGCTGGACGCCGCTCAAAACGCTCCAGAACGCCTGCGCGCGTTACAAGACTGCTTTACCGCCATGCACCACGACCTCTTGCGCGATACCCCCGCGCTGGCCAGTGACGCTATTGCCCGTGTCGTCCATGCGTAAGTCGGCAGATTTGTACGCGACCGTGTCGGCGCGGGATAGCACTGGACTGGTCGCCGGCGTGGACGAGGCCGGACGCGGGCCCTTGGTGGGGCCGGTGGTGGCGGCTGCGGTCATTCTGGATCCGCGCAAGCCGATTGCTGGTCTGGCTGATTCCAAGACCCTGAGCCCGCTCAAGCGTGAGCGCCTGTTCCATGCCATTCAGGCCAACGCCCTGTGCTGCGCGGTCGCCCAGGCCAGTGCTGCGGAAATTGACCAGCTCAACATCCTGCAGGCCACCTTGCTGGCTATGCAGCGCGCGGTTGCCGGGCTGCGCTTGCCACCCAAGCTCGTGCTGGTGGACGGCAACCGGCTGCCCGTCTTGCCCATGCGCGCCGAGGCGATTGTCAAAGGTGACGCAAAAGTGGCTGAAATTTCTGCGGCTTCCATCGTCGCCAAGGTACACCGTGACCGGCTTTGCGCAGCACTCGACGCACTGTATCCTGCGTATGGCTTTGCCAAGCACAAAGGCTACGGCACCGCCGAGCATTTGGCCGCTCTGGCCTTGCACGGGCCCTGCCCCGAGCACCGCATCAGTTTCCGCCCTGTTACGCAGGCCCGGCGATGACGCAGCCCCGCAGTATCACGGCACGCGACAACCCCTTGCTCAAGGAGTTGCGCAAACTGGGCTCAGACAGCGTGGCTTACCGCAAAACCGGCCGCATCTGGTTAGAAGGTGAGCACCTTTGCAGCGCCGCTCTGGCGCGCGGTGTGCAGCCGCACATTGCAGTTTTTTCCGATGCAGGCTGGGAGCGTGCATCTGCGGGTATGCGCAAGGCCGCGCCCGACACCGTACGGCTGTCCGATGCCCTGTTTGCCGGAATCAGCGCGCTGGATTCACCAGCCGATATGGGTTTTGTGGTGGATGTCCCGCTGGCGGCGCAGCCTCTGCCGGGCGTCAGCGCGGTTCTGCTGGACCGCGTGCAGGATGCCGGTAACGTTGGTTCGATTTTGCGCAGCGCGTCTGCTTTCGGTGTGCGCCAGGTTGTGGCCTTGCGTGGGACTGCAGCCCTGTGTTCGCCCAAGGTGCTGCGCGCTGGAATGGGGGCCCATTTCGGCTTGCATCTGGTCGAGGGCCTGGAGCCGGACGATCTGCAGGCATGGAACGTTCCGCTGGTGTGCACCAGCTCCCACCAGGGAGTGGTGCTGCAACAGGCGCAATTGCCGGACCCTTGCGCATGGGTCTTTGGGCATGAAGGGCAGGGCGTGGCCCCGCACTGGGAGGCGCGCGCTGCGCTGACGGTGCGGATCGCGCAGCCTGGCGGTGAGGAGTCGCTCAACGTGGCTGCCGCTGCCGCCATTTGCCTGTATGCAGGCAGCGTTGGCGGTAGATAAAACGCCCCGCCGAATATAATCGTGGGCTTTTCCAAAGCAGCTCCGCCAGGCGCCTGCGAATTCAATTCTTCACCCTTGGTAATCGACCAGATGTGATGTGCAGGGTGCCCCGGGGCCCACCGTAACGCCATCGGAGATTCCCGTGCTTTTGTCTCTTCAGGGTACCGCCCCGCCCGCCATCCTGGCTCTCGCAGACGGCACAGTTTTTACCGGCAATTCCATCGGTGCAGCGGGTCAGACGGTCGGCGAGGTGGTGTTCAACACATCGATGACCGGCTACCAGGAAATCCTGACCGATCCGAGTTATTGCCAGCAAATTGTCACGCTGACATACCCCCACATTGGCAACTACGGCGTGAACCCCGAAGATGTTGAATCCCGCCGGGTATTCGCTGCGGGCTTGATCGTCAAAGACCTGGCCCTGCACGCATCCAACTTCCGCCAGACCCAGACCCTGAGCGCCTACCTGCAAGCTGCCGGAACAGTAGCGATTGCCAATATCGACACCCGCCAACTCACCCGCCATCTGCGCACCCATGGTGCCCAGAATGGCTGCATTCTGGCGTTGCAAGCGGGAGAACTGGCAGACCCCGCAAACCGCCAGCGTGCGATTGAGGCCGCCCGCGCTGCGCCGTCCATGGCGGGGCTGGATTTGGCCCGCGTGGTCAGTGCGACCCAGCCCTACACCTGGACCCAAACCGAATGGGCTTTGGGTGCGGGCTATGGAGAGCAAGCGCAGCCGCGTTTCCATGTGGTGGCCTACGACTTCGGCATCAAATCCAATATCCTGCGTATGTTGGCGCAACGTGGCTGCAAGGTCAGCGTGGTGCCGGCGCAAACCAGCGCGGCCGATGTGCTGGCGCTGCAACCCGACGGTATTTTTCTCAGCAACGGGCCGGGCGATCCGCAGCCCTGCGACTACGCGATTGCGGCCGCCCAAACGCTGATCGCATCCGGCACCCCGACCTTCGGTATTTGCCTGGGCCACCAGATCATGGCTCTGGCCTCAGGTGCCAAGACCTTCAAAATGAAGTTCGGCCACCACGGCGCCAACCACCCGGTGAAGGACCTGGCCAGCGGACGGGTCAGCATTACCAGCCAGAACCATGGTTTTGCGGTCGACGCCAACACGCTGCCGTCCAATCTGCGCGCCACCCATATCAGCCTGTTTGACGGCACGCTGCAAGGTCTGGAACGTACCGACCAGCCTGCTTTTTGCTTCCAGGGCCACCCCGAGGCCTCGCCCGGCCCACAAGACATCGGCTACCTGTTTGACCGTTTCGTGCGGGAGATGGAGTCGCGCGCATGAGTTGGTACGGCGTGACCGACATTTGGACGTATGTGATCGGAGCCATCGGCATCATCCTGCTGCCCGGGCCGAACTCGCTGTTTGTGCTCTCGGTCGCTACGGCGCGCGGCGTGCGTGCGGGTTACCGGGGCGCGATGGGGGTTTTTGTGGGTGACAGCGTTTTGTTGGCGCTGGTGGGTTTGGGTGCCGCGGGCCTGTTGCGGTCCTACCCGGCGCTGTTCATGGCCGTGAAATATGCGGGTGCGGTGTATTTGTCATGGGTCGGTTTGAACCTGCTGCGCGCTGCAGTCTGGCGTTGGCGAAGCGGCGCGGTGCTGGCTCAAACGGATGCCGATACCAGCCGTCCTGGCGCTGGCGTTGGCATGGACCAGCCATTTCGACGTGCTCTGGTGATCAGCCTGCTGAATCCGAAAGCGATTTTGTTTTTGCTGTCGTTTTTTGTGCAGTTCATTGACCCCTTGTATGACGCACCGGTGGTGCCATTTCTGATTTTGAGCGCCATCATCATGGCCGCCAGCGCCGCCTATTTATCCGCCCTGATTTTTGCCGGTGTGCGCTTGGCCCAGACCTTCCGCCGCCGGGTGCGCTTGTCCGCGACTTTATCGGCAGGCGTGGGTGGACTGTTTATGTGGTTCGCCGCCAAATTGGCCAGCGCCAGCCTGCATTGAATTCGAGCAAAGAGTACAACAACATGCCTAAACGCACAGACTTACACCGCATCCTGATCATCGGTGCGGGCCCCATCATCATCGGGCAGGCTTGCGAGTTTGATTACTCGGGTGTGCAGGCCTGCAAGGCGCTGCGCGAGGAGGGCTACAAAGTCATCCTGATCAACAGCAACCCGGCCACCATCATGACCGACCCGGACACGGCGGACGTGACCTACATTGAACCCATCACCTGGCAAACGGTGGAGAAAATCATCGCCAAGGAAAGGCCCGATGCGATTTTGCCGACTATGGGTGGCCAGACTGCGCTGAATTGCGCACTCGACCTCTGGCGCCACGGTGTGCTTGACACATACCAGGTCGAACTCATTGGCGCCACGCCTGAGGCGATCGACAAAGCCGAGGACCGTCTGAAGTTCAAGGACGCGATGACCAAGATCGGTTTGGGTTCGGCCCGATCGGGTATCGCGCACAGCATGGATGCGGCCTGGGCTGTGCAAAAAACCCTGGGTTTCCCCACCGTTATCCGACCCAGTTTCACGCTGGGCGGCACGGGCGGCGGCATCGCCTACAACGCCGAAGAGTTTGAGACGATTTGCAAGCGTGGCCTCGAAGCGTCGCCGACGAATGAGCTGCTGATTGAAGAGTCCTTATTGGGTTGGAAAGAGTTTGAGATGGAGGTGGTGCGCGACAAGGCGGACAACTGCATCATCGTGTGCTCCATCGAAAACCTGGACCCCATGGGTGTGCACACGGGTGACTCGATCACGGTGGCACCCGCCCAGACCCTGACCGACAAGGAATACCAAATTTTGCGCAATGCCAGCCTGGCCGTGCTGCGCGAAATCGGCGTGGACACCGGCGGCTCCAATGTGCAATTTGCCATCAACCCGGCAGACGGTCGCATGGTGGTGATCGAGATGAATCCGCGTGTCTCGCGCTCCAGTGCGCTGGCATCCAAAGCCACGGGTTTTCCGATTGCCAAAATTGCCGCCAAACTGGCCGTGGGCTTCACGCTGGACGAACTGCGCAACGACATCACCGGTGGCGCAACGCCCGCCAGCTTCGAGCCCAGCATCGACTACGTGGTCACAAAAATACCGCGCTTCGCGTTTGAAAAATTCCCCGCTGCGGACAGCCGCCTGACCACCCAGATGAAATCGGTGGGTGAAGTGATGGCCATGGGTCGTACCTTCCAGGAGTCCTTCCAAAAAGCCTTGCGCGGTCTGGAAGTTGGCGTGGACGGCATGAACGAAAAAACCCAGGATCGCGAGGTCCTGGAAAAAGAGCTGGGCGAGCCCGGCCCCGAGCGCATCTGGTACGTGGGCGACGGTTTTGCCCAGGGTATGAGCGTGGCAGAGATGCATGCGCTCACCAAAATCGACCCCTGGTTCTTGGTACAGATTGAGCAGATCGTCAAACTCGAACTCGATATCGAGCGCCTGCCCCAGCCCGCCAGCGGCAGCCCGCTCGACGCCATGGACGCGGCCACGCTGCGAACCCTCAAGCAAAAAGGCTTTTCGGACCGCCGTTTGGCGCGCCAGTTCAAGACTACCGACCGCGCGGTGCGCGAACGCCGCCGCGCCCTGGGTGTGCGTCCGGTTTACAAGCGCGTCGACACCTGCGCTGCCGAATTCAGTACCCAGACGGCGTACCTGTATTCCACGTATGAGGTCGAAGGCGCGGAGTGCGAAGCCGCACCCACCGGCAACAAGAAAATCATGGTGCTCGGCGGTGGCCCCAACCGCATCGGTCAAGGCATTGAATTTGACTATTGTTGCGTGCATGCCGCGTTGGCACTGCGCGAAGACGGTTTTGAGACCATCATGGTCAACTGCAACCCGGAGACCGTGTCCACCGATTACGACACCTCGGACCGCCTTTACTTTGAGCCGCTCACGCTGGAAGACGTGCTGGAAATCGTGGACAAGGAAAAGCCGCTGGGCGTGATCGTGCAGTACGGCGGCCAGACGCCTTTGAAGCTTGCGCTCGATTTAGAGGCCAACGGTGTACCCATCATCGGTACCAGCCCGGACATGATCGATGCGGCCGAAGACCGCGAGCGCTTCCAGAAACTGCTGCACGCGCTGGACCTGCGCCAGCCACCCAACGCCACGGCCCGTACCGAGCCCGAGGCACTCGAAAAAGCCGCCGCCCTGGGCTATCCGCTGGTGGTACGCCCCAGCTACGTGCTGGGTGGCCGCGCCATGGAAGTGGTGCACGAGCAGCGCGACCTGGAGCGCTATATGCGCGAGGCGGTCAAAGTCAGCCACGATTCGCCTGTGCTGCTAGACCGGTTTTTGAACGACGCGATCGAATGCGACGTCGACTGCATCCGTGACCAGACCGGTGCCACCTGGATTGGTGGCGTGATGGAGCACATCGAGCAGGCGGGCGTGCACAGCGGCGATTCGGCCTGCTCGCTGCCGCCTTACAGCCTGGTGCCAGCTACGGTTGCCGAGATCAAGCGCCAGACCGCCGCCATGGCGGGTGCACTGCACGTAGTGGGTTTGATGAACGTGCAGTTTGCGATCCAGCATCTCGATGGCAAGGACGTCATTTATGTGCTGGAAGTCAATCCGCGTGCTTCCCGTACCGTGCCCTTTGTCAGCAAGGCTACCGGTGTTCAGCTGGCCAAGGTCGCGGCCCGCTGCATGGTTGGCCAGACGCTGGCGCAGCAGGGTTTGGGTACAGAAGTCACGCCGCCGTATTTCAGCGTGAAAGAGGCGGTATTCCCCTTCGTCAAGTTCCCGGGCGTGGACACCATTCTCGGTCCCGAGATGAAATCCACTGGCGAGGTCATGGGCGTGGGCACAAGCTTTGGCGAGGCCTTCATCAAGTCCCAACTGGGCGCAGGCGTGCGGCTGCCCCGGTCGGGCCAGGTGGTTTTGTCGGTTAAGCAGAGCGACAAACCGCGCATGGTCGCCGTGGCGCGCAGCCTGCTCGCGCTGGGCTTCAGCTTAGCCGCGACCAAGGGAACGGCTGCCGCCATCCAGGCTGCGGGCATGGTGTGCAAGGCGGTCAACAAAGTTGCCGAGGGTCGCCCGCATATCGTCGACATGATCAAGAACGACGAGGTCGTGCTGGTCATCAACACGGTGGAGGAGCGCCGCAACGCGATTGCCGACTCGCGCCAAATCCGTACCTCTGCATTGCAGGCACGCGTTACGACGTACACCACCATGGCTGGGGCAGAAGCTGCGGTCGACGGCATGCAGTATCTCGACCATCTGGGTGTGATTTCCGTGCAAGAGATGCACGCGCAACTGTTGGCATAATCGCGCGCTCGAACCGAAGGACAGTGGAGCGCGCGGCGCTGGCACTGTCCTTTGTGCTTATTGCGGCGTGATTTAGCGCCGCACCATTCCCGAACTTTGTTGGATGTCCCATGGCCACTATTCCCATCACCAAGCGCGGCGCTGAAATTTTGAAAGCCGAACTGCACCACTTGAAAACGGTGGAGCGCCCAACGGTGATCAACGCCATATCAGAGGCCCGCGCCCAAGGGGATTTGAGTGAAAACGCCGAATACGATGCGGCCAAAGACCGCCAAGGTTTTGTCGAAGGCCGGATCCAGGAAATAGAGGGCAAGTTGTCTGCCGCGCAGGTGATCGATCCGGCTGCGCTCGACGCGGGTGGCCGCGTGGTGTTCGGCGCCACAGTGGAGCTCGAGCATGAGACCACCGGCGAGCGCGTGACCTACCAAATCGTTGGTGAGGACGAGGCTGATTTGAAATTGGGCCTGGTCAACATCAGCTCCCCAATTGCCCGCGCATTGATCGGCAAGGAAGAGGGCGACACGGCCGTTGTTATGGCGCCGGGCGGAGAGAAGTCCTACGAAATTGTTGCAGTCCACTACCGCTGAGCATCTTCCCTTGGCACGCGCGCTCCCCGTATGGCTGGCTGCGGCCTGGTTGATGAGCCTGTCCACCATCGGGTTTGTTGTCGTGCCTTTGTTGTTTGTGCACCTACCTGTGCCGGCAATGGCCAGAGCCATGGCGGCGCAGCTGTTTACCGCGCAAACCTACCTGTCTATAGCGTGTGGAATCGGTTTGCTGCTCGCTGTGCGCAGTCAGCATTGTGAAATCGCCCCGCCGACGGCGCCGCGCCTAAGCGTCTGGACCTTGGCTGGCGTGCTCCTGGCACTTGTGGTCGAGTTGGGGGTTGCGCCGCACATCGTCGCGCGGGAGAACCTGGTGTTTTGGCACCGGCTTGGAACCGGCATGTACGCGGGTCAGTGGCTGTGTGCCTTGGTGGTATTTGCCAGTCTGACGGCTGGGGAGGGCCACCTACCAAGCCCTGCTGAACCCGACAGCGGTGCCTAGGTCTGGCTGCGCTTTTTGAGGCTGGTTTGTGGTTTGGGCTTGGCACGCTTGATGTTGCCGCCCGGTGTCAGGCGCTGGTTGCCCAGAACCCGCAGGGTTTTCACCTCCGGGCGTTGCCCCGGGCGCTTGCTGAATTTGAGCACTTTGACATCACGCGGGCCGGCTTTGCGGTCCTCGTCCAGGGCTTTTTCTTTGGCCGCTGCGGGGCGCCAGAGCACAATCAGCTTGCCGATGTGTTGAATCGGCGCGGCATTGAGTTCATCGGCCAGGCTGGCCAGCATGGTTTCGCGGGCCGCGCGGTCGTCAGAAAAAATCCGGACTTTGATCAGGCTGTGCGCACCGAGGGCGGCATCGATTTCTTTTTTGACATTGGCGGTCAGGCCGTCGCCACCCACCATGACCACAGGATCGAGGTGGTGCGCATCGGCCCGGTGGGCCTTGCGCTCGGCGGGAGTCAGTTGGATAAGAGGCATGGGGGCATTATCCCTGTTTGAAAATTTATGAAAACCAGAAGCAGTAGCAACAAAGTCAACAAGGCCTGGTTGCACGACCATATCAACGACCCGTATGTGAAACAGGCACAGCGCGAGGGCTACCGCGCCCGTGCCGCCTACAAGCTCAAGGAAATTGACGAAGTCTTCGGTCTGATTCGCCCCGGGCAGTTTGTGGTCGATCTGGGTTGCGCTCCAGGCGCCTGGAGCCAGTACCTGCGCCGCCGCATGGCCCCTGGGGGCGCGGCAGCAGGCGCGCTGTATGGAACGATTGTGGGCCTGGACGTTCTGCCCATGGAGCCCATTGAGGGCGTGCAATTCATCCAGGGAGACTTTCGCGAGGCGGCGGTGCTGGACCAGCTCCAAGCGGCTTTGGCCGGGCGTATGGTCGACCTGGTGGTCTCGGACATGGCCCCCAACCTGTCCGGCATTGCGTCTGCGGACGCAGCGCGCATGGAGGAATTGGTGGAGTTGGCAATTGAATTTGCCCAAAGCCATATGCAAACCGGCGGGGCGCTGGTGGCCAAAGTCTTTCACGGCGCGGGTTATGACCCGGTGCTGCGGCGTCTGCGCCAGGCCTTTGTACACGTCAAGCCGCACAAGCCCAAAGCCTCGCGCGACCGCTCGTCCGAGACCTTTTTGGTGGGAATAGGCCTGCGCAAGGGTTGAAATGCCTAAAATGACCTCATCTGCCCCCGGACAGTCCTCTTTGCGTAGACTTTCCGGTTCGCGCCCTTCTTGGAGTTTCGCTTGAACAATCAGTGGTTTTCTAAAGTTGCCGTTTGGCTGGTGATAGGCCTGGTGCTCTTCACCGTATTCAAACAATTCGACACCCATGGCGTGTCGGGGGCCAGCACGCTGGGCTATTCTGATTTTCTGGAAGAGGTACGCAGCAAACAGATCAAGAGCGCCGTGATCCAGGAGGGTCAGGGCGGCACCGAGATTGTCGCGGTTCGCACCGACGACACCCGCATCCGCACCATCGCCACGTATTTGGATCGCGGTTTGGTCGGCGATTTAATCAACAACGGTGTCAAGTTCGAAGTCAAGGCCCGTGAAGAAGGCTCGCTGCTCATGACCTTGCTGGTGAGCTGGGGCCCCATGCTGCTCTTAATCGGTGTGTGGGTTTATTTCATGCGGCAAATGCAGGGCGGCGGCAAAGGCGGCCCCTTCAGCTTCGGC
This sequence comes from Comamonadaceae bacterium, assembly GCA_947446885.1. Taxonomy (GTDB): domain Bacteria; phylum Pseudomonadota; class Gammaproteobacteria; order Burkholderiales; family Burkholderiaceae_C; genus Allorhodoferax. The sequence continues at coordinate 7,083 of CANFHZ010000009.1, read as the reverse complement.
AAGAGCAAGGCCCGCATGATGGATGAGAACGCCAATCAGGTGACCTTCGCCGATGTCGCCGGCTGCGACGAAGCCAAGGAAGAGGTCAAGGAAGTCGTGGACTTTCTAAAGGATCCAACCAAATTCCAAAAGCTGGGTGGCCGTATTCCACGCGGCCTCTTGCTGGTCGGCCCCCCCGGAACGGGTAAGACGCTGCTGGCCAAGTCGATTGCCGGCGAAGCCAAGGTGCCGTTTTTCAGTATCTCGGGCTCCGATTTCGTAGAGATGTTTGTCGGCGTGGGCGCATCGCGTGTGCGTGACATGTTTGACAACGCCAAGAAGAATGCGCCCTGCATTATTTTTATCGATGAGATTGATGCCGTCGGTCGCCAGCGTGGCGCGGGCCTGGGTGGTGGCAATGATGAGCGTGAACAGACCCTGAACCAGATGCTGGTGGAGATGGACGGTTTTGAGACCAATCTCGGCGTGATTGTGGTGGCCGCCACCAACCGCCCCGACATTTTGGATGCGGCGCTGTTGCGCCCAGGCCGTTTTGACCGCCAGGTCTATGTCACGTTGCCCGACATCCGTGGCCGCGAGCAGATTCTGGCCGTGCACATGCGCAAAATTCCGGCCTCCCAGGACGTCAATCCCAGCGTGATTGCGCGGGGTACGCCCGGTATGTCCGGCGCTGATCTGGCCAACCTGTGCAACGAGGCCGCTTTGATGGCAGCTCGGCGCAATGCCCGCGTGGTGGAGATGCAGGACTTCGAGAAGGCCAAGGACAAAATCCTCATGGGCCCCGAGCGCAAGAGCATGGTCATGCCCGAAGAAGAGCGCCGCAATACCGCATACCATGAGTCCGGCCATGCGCTGATTGGCAAGTTGTTGCCCAAGTGCGACCCGGTGCACAAGGTCACCATCATTCCGCGCGGACGTGCGTTGGGCGTCACGATGAGCCTGCCCGCGCAAGACCGCTATTCCTACGACAGCGACTACATGCTCAACCAGATCAGCATGCTGTTTGGTGGCCGCATCGCCGAGGAAGTGTTCATGAAGCAAATGACTACCGGTGCCAGCAACGACTTTGAGCGCGCCACCCAAATCGCACGCGACATGGTCACGCGCTACGGCATGACCGAGGCTTTGGGCCCCATGGTGTATGCCGAGAACGAGGGCGAAGTGTTCCTGGGGCGCTCGGTGACCAAGACCACGTCCATGAGCGAACAAACCATGCAAAAAGTGGACGCCGAGGTGCGCCGCATCATCGACCAGCAATATGCCCTGGCGCGCAAGCTGATTGAAGACAACCAGGACAAGATGCACGCCATGGCCAAGGCATTGTTGGAATGGGAAACTATTGACAGCGAGCAGCTTGACGACATCATGGCCGGGCGTGAACCGCGTGTGAACAAAGACTGGGCACCGCGTCCACCTACCAGCGGCGGTGACAGCGGCGGCTCTGCGCCCGCGACGACCACGGTCGTGCCACCTGCGGAACCTACTGCGGCCTGAGTGCAGGGCAGGCTGAAAACCATACGGGGCTTCACAGCCCCGTTTTTTTGACCACCATGTACTGGCAAACCACCCGCTTCGCCATTGACCTGACCCAGCCCCGGGTGATGGGCATCGTCAATGTGACGCCTGACTCCTTCTCAGATGGCGGCCAGCATTTTTCTGCCCACGCGGCGCGTGCACACTGCGACAGCCTGCTCCAGGAGGGCGCGCACATGCTGGACATCGGCGGCGAATCCACACGTCCCGGCGCGCAACCGGTTAGCGCGGCGGATGAGTGGGCGCGTGTGCAGCCGGTGCTGCAACACGCACTGACCTTGGGTGTCCCCGTCTCCATCGACACCTATAAGCCACAGGTCATGCAGTGGGCCTTGGATGCAGGCGCAGACATCATCAACGATGTGTGGGCCATGCGCTGGCGCGGCACTGCTGCGGACACAGCGCCTTTCCATCCGAGTGGCAGCGACGTCATCGCCCGGCACGGCGCATGTGGCGTGTGCCTGATGCACATGCACCGCGAGCCGCAAACCATGCAGACCGCGCCGATGGAAGGCGACGCGGTGCCGCAGGTCGCGCAGTTCTTGGTGAAAGCGGCGCAGGACTTGGAAGCTGCAGGCGTAGACGGTGCGCGCATTTGCCTGGACTACGGCATCGGTTTTGGCAAAACCGTAGCGCAAAATTTTGCCCTGCTGGCACGGCAGCGGGAGCTTCTGGACCATGGCTATCCGCTGCTGGCAGGCTGGTCGCGTAAGTCCTCCCTGGCTGCCGCGGCGGCATTGGGCGATGCCAGCCGCGTGACCGTCAGCGTGGCAGCAGCCGTGCTCGCCGCAGACCGCGGTGCCCGCGTGCTGCGGGTGCATGATGTGAAAGACACGGTGCAGGCGCTGGCGGTATGGGCCGCCATGCGTGCGCAAGACCACACCACCGACACCTGACAGGGACACCATGCAAAGAAGTTATTTTGGAACCGACGGCATTCGCGGCACTGTAGGTGTGGCGCCCATCACCCCCGACTTTGTGCTGCGTCTGGCGCACGCCGTGGGCCGCGTGCTCAAGCGCAGCGAGGAGCGCCCTACGGTCTTGATTGGCAAAGACACACGCATCAGCGGTTATATGCTGGAGAGCGCCATGGAGAGCGGCTTCAATTCCGCGGGCGTTGACGTGGTCTTGCTCGGCCCCTTGCCCACGCCGGGCGTGGCCTTTCTCACGCGGGCGCAGCGCGCAGCCTTGGGTGTGGTGATCAGCGCCAGCCACAACCCCTATGCCGACAACGGCATCAAGTTTTTCAGCGCCCAGGGCAGCAAGTTGCCCGACGCGTGGGAACGCGACGTCGAGGCGACGCTCGCCGAAGTCCCGGCTTGGGTGGACTCGGCACATCTGGGCAAGTCGCGTCGCCTGACCGATGCCGCCGGGCGCTACATCGAATTTTGCAAAAGTGCCTTCCCGGCGGACCTGACGCTCAAAGGTTTGAAGCTGGTCGTGGACGCCGCCCATGGCGCTGCCTACCAGGTGGCACCCACGGTGCTGCGCGAATTGGGTGCCCAGGTCAGCACCATCGGCTGCGCGCCCGATGGCATGAACATCAACAAGGATGTGGGCGCAACCCACCCCGAGGCGCTGGTGGACGCGGTACGCGCAGCGCACGCAGATTACGGTATTGCCCTCGACGGCGACGCCGACCGGTTGCAGGTAGTGGATGGCCAGGGCCGTCTTTACAACGGCGATGAGTTGCTCTACCTGCTCGTGCAAAAGCGCCGGCTGCAGGGGCAAAAAATTGCCGGCGTGGTTGGCACGCTGATGACCAATATGGCGGTGGAGTTGGCCTTGCGCGCCCAGGGCATTGACTTGGTGCGCGCCAAGGTCGGCGACCGCTATGTGCTGGAAGAATTGGAAAAGCGCGGCTGGATTCTGGGCGGCGAGGGTTCCGGCCATCTCCTGGCCCTGGACCGTCACAGCACGGGCGACGGGGTGATCTCGGCCTTGTCGGTTCTGGCGGCGTGCGTGCGCGCCGGGCAGTCCTTGTCGCAGCTACTGGCGGATTTGACACTGTTCCCCCAGGTTCTGATCAACGTGCGGATTGCCCCGGGCTACGACTGGCAGAGCAGTTCCTTGGCGCAAGAAACCCTGCGTGCGGTGGAGGCTGAACTGGGCGACACCGGGCGGGTGCTGGTGCGTGCCAGTGGTACAGAGCCTTTGCTGCGGGTCATGGTGGAGGCGCGTGACGCAGCGAAGGCTCAGGCCTGCGCGCAACGCCTGGCTGACGCATGTCTGCCATGAAGCGGGTCCACACTCGCCAACCTGGCAGGTCAACTTCACATTCTTTTGATCCGGTGTACCCATGAAACCATTGATTGAAAAAGCCGTTTTCCCCATCGCAGGTCTGGGCAGCCGTTTTTTGCCCGCTACCAAAGCCTCGGCCAAGGAAATGCTGCCGGTGGTAGACAAACCGCTGATCCAGTACGCCGTCGAGGAGGCGTACGCCGCCGGTATCCGGCAGATGATTTTTGTGACCGGACGCACCAAGCGCAGTGTCGAAGACCATTTCGATACCGCGTATGAACTCGAGAGCGAGCTGGAAGCTGCCGGCAAACATGATTTGCTGGCGGTGGCCCGCTCGATCGCGCCGGATGATATGACCTGCGTCTACGTGCGCCAGCCGCGCGCCCTGGGCCTGGGGCACGCGGTTTTATGCGCCAAAGAATTGGTCGGCCCGAATCCCTTTGCGGTCTTGTTGGCCGATGACTTGATGGTCGCACCACCCGGTGGCGTGGGCGTCATGCAGCAAATGGTGGCGCAATATGCCCATTGGCGTGCCAGCGTGCTGGCGGTGCAGGACGTGCCGCGTGCGCACACCCAGCGCTACGGCATTGTTTCGGGCACGTCCGTGGCAGACGGCGTGGTCGATATTTCTGCCATCGTGGAAAAGCCCAAGCCAGACGATGCGCCGTCCACCCTGGCGGTGGCGGGGCGCTACATCCTGACACCCGGCATCTTCGCCGAGTTGGAGCATTTGCCACGCGGAACTGGCGGCGAAATCCAGCTCACCGACGCCATTGCGCAACTGCTGCGGCGTGAAAAAGTTTTCGCCTTCCGCTACGCTGGTACGCGCTATGACTGCGGCAGCAAGCTCGGCTTTTTACAGGCGACGGTTGACCTGGGCGAAACCCATCCGCAGGTGGGGCGGGAATTTGCGGATTGGCTGGGTAGCCGGGCTTAAGGGCTTGACCGCTTTGGTGGGCCCCCGGTAGCTGGCCCTCAGTGCCACGGCCTTAGGTCTTTGATGCAGCCTCCATGCCTTGGGCGATTGCCGCAGCAGCGTCCGGGGTGAATTCGTTTGCGCGCACCCAGTGCGAAACTTCTGCCGCACCCGCTAGCTGGAATTCCTGCACCTCGCCGTCACGGTTGACCGGCTTGTCATCCGCTGCCAGCAGCAGGTTGTAGACATGCAAGCGTTCTGCATGCCACCCACCATCGCGTATGCGGCCGATCACCACGCTTGCTGCGGCTTGCAGCCCGTGGTCGGGTCGCAGCCGAATACCGGCTTCTTCATACAGTTCACGGGTCACCGTTGCAAGCAGGCTTTCACCCGCTGCCACACCACCTGCACACAGGTTGTCCAGCAAGCCGGGGTCTACGGCCTTGCTGGCACTGCGCCGTGCAATCCACATGCCCGCGTCGGCCGTAAAGCCATTGACGTGGACCGCGTCGCTGCGCATACCTAAAAAATAAAAACCAGCGCGCTCCGCCTGAAATAGTGCGGTCTCTGATCCATCTGGGTAAAAAGCAAAGGCCTCGCCCCGCCAGCCGGGTAAATGGCCTCTTGCGCGCAAGGCATGCAGTGCATCCTGCAGGGCCGCGCTGCGCGCCGCGGCGGTCCACGCGCCAGCATCCCAATCCAAGCGCTGCGCCTGCACACGGCAGCAGGGCAGATGCTCCGATAGCAGCTGCGCGCGCGCCGGGCTCATGTAGCCCAGTTGCGTAGCGCCGCATAACCACGGGATAAATGCTGATGGTGGACTGCTTGTCGGTGTGGTGTACCCGCCCCTTGTGGTGTCGCGGTGTGCCATAGCCCATGCGGCGCGAAAGCTGTTCACCGCATTCTGTAGGGACTTCATTGGGTGTGATTCGGGGCTTGCCATGCGCCGATTGTCCGCATACCCGCGTCCTATCCGGTAACAAATCCTTCATTTTTTTGACGCGCCAGTGACACGCAGCGCTCAGACACTTCACCGGAATTTCCTCGCACCCTTAGAGCGGGGCCCAGCAAAGGAAGTACACCGCACGATGAGATACCGATGGATTCCCGCGTAAAAAGCTTTGTCGAAGCCGCTATAGCGATGGCGCCGGTGCCCGATGACGAAGACACCCCACGCTTTCGCTCGGTTTTTATCTCCGATTTGCATTTGGGAACCATCGGTTGCCAAGCCGACGCCTTACTGGACTTTCTGAAGCACCACCCCAGCGAATATCTTTACCTCGTGGGTGACATTGTGGATGGCTGGCAACTGCGCAAGCGTTGGTACTGGCCGCAGGCGCACAACGACGTGGTGCAAAAGCTTTTGCGCCGGGCCCGCAAGGGAAGCAAAGTGATTTTTGTGCCGGGCAACCACGATGAGTTTGCCCGCGAATTCTGCAACCACCATTTCGGTGGCATTGAAGTCATGCACGACGCGGTCCACACCACCGCCGACGGACGTCGGATGTGGATTACCCATGGCGACTATTTCGATGGAGTCATCCGTTTCGCCAAATGGCTGGCTTACCTGGGTGACAACGCCTACGAGCTGACCTTGCGCGTGAACCACTATTTCAACCTGGTCCGCAAACGCTTGGGCTTTCCCTACTGGTCCTTGTCCGCATACCTCAAGGACAAGGTCAAGATGGCGGTCAACTTCATCTCCGATTTCGAAGTGGCGCTGGCCCATGAGGCGCGCCACCGCGGCTACCACGGCGTGATTTGCGGCCACATCCACCGTGCCGAAATGCGGGAAATCGACGGTGTGCTGTACTGCAATGATGGCGATTGGGTCGAGAGCCTGAGCGCCCTGGTGGAGCATATGGACGGGCGCCTGGAACTGGTCTATTGGCACCAGGTAGTTGGTGCTTTCGCGCCCTTGCCGTCTATCAAAGCTACCAAGCCGGTGATGGCCTGAGCGGGATCCGCATCGCCTTTTTAATTCTGTCGCAAGACGCGTGCGCCTGCAGCAGGCTGGGCCTCATGGCGCACAGAGCGCAAAGCGCTGGACCTCATAAAAATCACCTCCGGCATAGGGCTCGACAAACCAGCTGATGGCATCCAGCGTAATCGGGCGGTTCAGTACCGGATCAAACCACTGCATGGCGGCCTCGTGCAGCAGCTGCACGTCGGCGGGCGGCAGCGCATGCATCGAGCCCGTCAGCGTCATATGCCACTGAAATTGTGCTCCGACAAAGGGATAGCCCCATTCCAGCAACATCGCGTCTTGCGCCGGGCTCAGCCGCGCTTGTCGCCTTTGGGCCAGCTGTTGCGCGGTCAAGGGTGCCGCCAGCGGATGCAGGGCGCGCACGCACGCAAAAGCCAAGGCCTGCAGCGCATCGGATGGCTCACTT
>CANFHZ010000008.1 GCA_947446885.1 Comamonadaceae bacterium | reverse complement strand
TTTTCATATTTGGAGCGTGAAAAGAGTCTCGAACTCTCGACCTCAACCTTGGCAAGGTTGCGCTCTACCAACTGAGCTATTCCCGCACTGAAAGACCGGTCGGAAAACCGAATCTACGAACACTTTGGAGCGGGAAAAGAGTCTCGAACTCTCGACCTCAACCTTGGCAAGGTTGCGCTCTACCAACTGAGCTATTCCCGCATTAGAGCCACAGATTATAAACGACAAAGCCACCCCGCTCGGACACCCGTACCGTGCGTCATTTCGTCAATGGGTTACGGGTGTCGCCGGTCCATCGGCCACACCAGCCTCGATCGCTGCGGGCAGCGCGGGCGCTTCATCCGGCAATGGAACCGGCTGGTGCACCAGGGCGTGCTCCAGTACCTGATCGATCCAACGCACCGGGATAATTTTCAACCCCGCTTTGACGTTATCGGGTATTTCCTGCAGGTCTTTGGCATTGGTCTCTGGTATCAGCACGGTCCGGATACCACCACGCAAGGCGGCGAGCAGCTTTTCTTTCAGCCCACCGATCTCGGTGATCTCGCCTCGCAGGGTGATCTCACCGGTCATGGCCACATCGCCGCGTACCGCGATACCGGTGAGGGCCGATACCAAGGCAGTGGCCATCGCTGCGCCAGCGCTGGGACCGTCTTTGGGGGTTGCGCCATCCGGCACATGGATATGGATGTCCTTTTTTTCAAACACCTCATCCTTGATGCCGAGCACCTTGGCACGGCTGCGTACCACCGTCCGTGCGGCCTCGACCGATTCTTTCATCACGTCACCCAAGGAACCGGTGCGCGTAATCAGGCCCTTACCCGCCGCAATCGCAGCCTCAATCGTCAGCAAATCGCCGCCAACCTCCGTCCAAGCCAGACCACACACCTGCCCAACCTGGTTGTGGTCTTCAGCGCGGCCGTAGGTGTATTTGCGCACACCCAAAAAGTCGTTGAGTTTGTCAGCGGTCACCACGATTTGCCCACTCATCTTCTTGAGCAGAAGTCCCTTGACGACTTTGCGACAAATTTTGGACAGTTCGCGTTCCAGCGAGCGCACGCCCGCTTCCCGCGTGTAATAGCGCACGATGTCCCGAACAGCCGACTCTTCGATCAGCAACTCTTCAGGCTTCACGCCGTTGTTTTTCATCTGCTTGGGTAGCAGGTAGGTAATTGCGATATTGGTCTTTTCATCCTCGGTATAGCCCGAAAGGCGAATGACCTCCATGCGGTCCAACAGCGCCGGCGGAATCTTCATGGAGTTGGAGGTCGCGACAAACATCACGTCGCTCAGGTCGTAGTCGACCTCCACATAGTGGTCACCAAACTTGTGGTTTTGCTCAGGGTCTAGCACCTCAAGGAGCGCGCTGCTGGGGTCGCCCCGGAAGTCCGTACCCAATTTATCGATTTCGTCCAGCAAAAACAGCGGATTGCGTGTGCCCACCTTGGTCAAGCTTTGCAGGACTTTGCCGGGCATGGCTCCGATATAGGTGCGCCGGTGCCCACGGATTTCGGCCTCGTCACGCATGCCGCCAAGCGCCATGCGCACGTACTTGCGCCCGGTGGCCTTGGCGATCGACTGGCCCAGCGAAGTCTTGCCCACGCCCGGAGGGCCCACCAGGCACAGAATCGGTGCCTTAACCTTGTCAACCCGTTGTTGAACCGCGAGGTACTCCAGAATGCGGTCCTTCACCTTGTCCAGGCCGTAGTGATCCTGATTGAGGACGGCTTCCGCGTTACCGAGGTCGTGTTTGATCTTGGTTTTAGCGCGCCAGGGCAAGCCCACCAGCACATCAATGTAATTGCGCACTACCGTGGCCTCGGCCGACATGGGGGACATCAGACGCAGTTTTTTGAGTTCACCCTCCGCCTTTTTCAACGCCTCGGCAGGCATCTTGGCGGCTTTGATTTTTTTCTCGATTTCTTCTATATCAGCGCCGTCCTCGCCGTCACCCAGCTCTTTTTGAATGGCTTTGACCTGCTCATTCAAGTAGAAATCACGCTGGTTCTTTTCCATTTGCCGCTTCACCCGACCACGGATTTTTTTATCCACGTTCAGGATGTCCACCTCGCGCTCAATCTGCTCAAACAGGTTCTCTAAGCGCTGCTGCACATCCGACAGCGCCAGCACTGCCTGCTTGTTTTCCAGCTTGAGTGGGAGGTGCGCCGCAATGGTGTCGGCCAGGCGGCCCGAGTCGTCAATGCTGACGATGGAGGTGAGGATCTCGGGGGGAATTTTTTTGTTCAACTTCACATACTGGTCAAACTGCTGCATGACCGCGCGGCGCAAGGCTTCCATTTCGCTCGAAGCCTCGGCGGGGTGCTGGGCCTGCTCGGCCTCCATGGGCGTCAGGCTGGCCACGAAATGGGTTTCGAGATCGCTGATTTTGTTGACCGTTGCGCGCTGATGGCCTTCGACCAAGACTTTCACCGTGCCGTCAGGCAGCTTGAGCATCTGCAAAATCGTGGAGACGCAACCCACATCAAACATGTCCCCGACCGACGGCTCGTCTTTTGACGCCGTCTTCTGGGCGACCAACATGATGCGGCGTTCGGACTCCATGGCCGCTTCAAGCGCCTTGATACTTTTGGAACGCCCGACAAACAAGGGGATGACCATGTGCGGGAAAACCACCACGTCGCGCAAGGGCAACATGGGCAGATCCATCGGCGTGGGAGGCAAAGGGGTTTGACCAGACATTTCTATCTTTCATTCAAGAGGGGTGCGCAGGGAAGTCCCTGCGTATATCAGCCGAAATAGGCGAATTTCAAGCCTGCTTGGCGACTTCACGATAGACCAAGAGCGGTGGCTTGTTGTCTTCAATGGTTTTTTCGTCTACGACCACGCGCTCGACATTGGTCGAATCGGGCAATTCGTACATCGTGTCGATCAGCGACTGTTCCACGATCGACCGCAAGCCCCGCGCACCGGTTTTACGAGCCAGCGCACGCTTGGCAATTGCCTGCAAGGCCGCCGGCAGAATCTCCAATTCCACGCCTTCCATTGCCAGCAATTTGGCGTATTGCTTGACCAGCGCGTTCTTGGGTTCGGTGAGGATCTGAACCAGTGCGTCCTGCGTCAACTCCGTCAGGGTCGCCACCACCGGCATACGGCCAACCAATTCGGGAATGAGGCCGAACTTGATCAGATCTTCGGGCTCAACCTCTTTGAAGACCTCGGACAAACTGCGTTGCTCCTGGCTTTTGACGGTCGCAGAAAAGCCAATACCAGACGACTGGGTACGGCTATCGATGACTTTTTCCAATCCGGCAAAAGCACCGCCACAGATGAACAGAATGTTCGTCGTATCGATCTGGACAAAGTCCTGATTCGGGTGCTTGCGTCCACCTTGCGGCGGGACGCTGGCCATGGTGCCTTCTATCAGCTTGAGCAGTGCCTGCTGCACCCCCTCACCCGAGACGTCTCGCGTGATCGACGGGTTGTCCGACTTGCGCGAGATCTTGTCGATTTCGTCGATATACACAATGCCGCGCTGGGCCCGCTCCACGTCGTAATTGCAGGTCTGCAGCAGCTTCAAGACGATGTTTTCCACGTCCTCACCGACGTAACCAGCCTCTGTCAAGGTGGTGGCATCAGCCATCACGAAGGGTACGTCGAGCATCCGCGCCAAGGTCTGGGCCAGCAAAGTTTTACCTGAGCCGGTGGGGCCAATCAGCAAGATATTGCTTTTGGCCAGCTCAACTTCGTCTTTTTTGGCTTTGTCTTTGTGGCGCAGACGTTTGTAGTGGTTGTATACCGCCACGGCAAGCGTGCGCTTGGCGGGCTCCTGCCCGATCACATAGTTATCAAGGTTGGCCTTAATTGCAGCCGGTGTAGGGAGGTCACTGCGGCCTTCCTTGGCATCCGAAACACCCGCGGAGTCGTCCCGGATGATTTCGTTGCACAAGTCGATGCATTCATCACACACAAAGACCGAGGGGCCGGCGATGAGCTTCTTCACTTCATGCTGGCTTTTGCCGCAGAACGAACAAAAGAGGTTTTTCTCGTTCGATGAGCCTTTTTTTTCAGCCATATGAAGGTGCTCTATGCATGGGGTTGGGTGTCAGGGGCGCTTGTCTATCACTTCGTCGACCAGCCCGTAGTCTTTTGCTTCCTGGGCAGACAAATAATAATCCCGTTCCGTATCGTGTTGGATTTTTTCCAAAGGCTGCCCTGTGCGGTCGGCCAATATTTTGTTCAACTGCTCGCGGGTTTTCAGGATTTCCCGGGCGTGGATCTCAATTTCCGTGGCCTGGCCCTGGGTTCCACCCAGCGGTTGGTGGATCATGACTTTGGAATTCGGCAGCGAGAAGCGCTTGCCTTTGGCACCAGCAGCCAGCAAAAACGCTCCCATGCTCGCAGCCATACCCACACACAAGGTCGACACCTGGGGCTTGATGAAGTTCATGGTGTCATAAATCGCCATGCCGGCGCTGACCGATCCGCCCGGAGAGTTGATGTAGAACGAAATGTCCTTGTCGGGGTTTTCACTTTCCAGGAACAATAACTGGGCGACTACCAAATTGGCCACGTGGTCATTTACCGGACCGACCAGAAAAATCACCCGCTCTTTCAGCAGCCTGGAATAAATGTCGTACGAGCGCTCACCCCGCCCGGACTGCTCAATGACCATGGGAATCATGCCCAGCGCTTGGGTTTCCTGGGGCTGATGCCCGCCGAATTGGATATTCATACCGACTTTTCTCCGGGGTACTGCTTACGAACTTTGTCCCATCAACTCGTCAAAGTCGATGTGCTTCTCTTCCACCTTTACCTGAGACAAGATGTAGGCAGTTACGTTATTTTCAATGACCACCGACTCCACTTCGGCCATGCGCTGACGGTCACTGTAGTACCAACGCACCACTTCCGCAGGTTTTTCATAGCTGGCAGCCAGCTCGTCAATGTGGGCTTTGATTTGCTCGGGCTTGGCCTCCAGGTCGTGGGCACGGACCAGTTCGGCTACCGTGAGCCCCAAGCGCACCCGCCGCTCGGCCTGGGCACGGAACATTTCCTGCGGGATCGGTGCTTTGTCAGCGTCCTTGACCCCGCGCTGTTTGAGCTCTTCGCGGGCATTTGCAACCATGCGGTCCATTTCAGACATGACGCTGGATTTGGGCAAATCGAACTCCGCCCGCGCCACCAGCGCGTCCATGGCCGCTTGTTTGTTACGGCTGAGCAAGCGAAATTTGACCTCGCGTTCCAGGTTTTTGTGAATGTCGGCTCGCATCGCGGCCACTGTGCCATCCGGGATGCCAAGCGATTTCGCCATGGCGTCGTCGACCTCGGGCAGATGCGCTGCTTCGAGCTTTTTCAGGGTGACCATGAAATCGGCCGTCTTGCCAGCCACATCTTTGCCCTGGTAATCCTCGGGGAATACCAGCGGGAACGTTTTGCTTTCGCCAATTTTCATGCCCCGGGTGGCGGCCTCAAACTCCTTAAGCATTTGTCCGTCACCCAGAATGAACTGGAAATCGCTGGCCTCACCGCCATCAAACAACTCGCCGTCAATTTTTCCTTCGAAGTCCACCGTTACGCGATCGGTGTCTTGCGCGGCGCTCTCCAGCGAGCGTTGGGCGAAGGTGCGGCGCTGCTTGCGCAAGATGTCAATGGTTTTGTCAATCGCCGCATCACTCACCTCGGCATGGACCTTTTCGACAAGCGCGTCCGACAAATTGCCGATCTTTACTTCGGGAAACACCTCAAACACCGCATCAAAAGCCATCTCATCGTCGGAGGCCGCAGTCGCTTGGGTGATGCTGGGTTGTCCGGCGACCCGCAGCTTGGCTTCGTTGGCTGCCGCGCTGAAAGCCTGGCCGACTTTGTCGTTCACGACTTCGTACTGCACCGAGTAGCCGTAGCGCTGGGCGACCACGTTCATGGGGACCTTGCCGGGGCGGAATCCGTCCATCTTGACGGTACGGGCCAGTTTGCGCAAACGCACGTCGACCTCGCCCTGAATCGCGGCCACCGGCATCGTGAGCGTGATTTTGCGTTCCAGTTTTTCCAAGTTTTCCACCAACACGGTCATCGCTGTACTCCTCAAAGCAAAAAATTCGGGGCAATCGCTACCGCACTCGCGGTGCCGGATTGCCCCACAACATTGGGCTTGCGCCCTCGGCATCAAATTGGTGCGCGGGGGGGGACTCGAACCCCCACACTGTTGCCAGCGTCAGGACCTAAACCTGGTGCGTCTACCAATTTCGCCACCCGCGCGGGTATTTCAGGTAAGCCGGAGAGTTTAACCTCCTGGTCACGCATCCACCCGTGTTGCGCACGCCAAGACGAGCCCCGCTGGAGCAGGTTCCCGACCCAAGCTGCGCGCGTCGATAATTTCCCCTACCAGGATCCGGCTTTGCCAAGACACACTGCTATGCCCCAAAGCCCCGAGCACTACGAAAACTTTCCCGTTGCGTCGGCACTGTGTCCGCCCCGCTTGCGCCCTGCGGTTGTCGCGCTTTACCACTTCGCGCGAACCGCAGATGACCTGGCTGACGAGGGCGATGCCACTGCAGCCCAGCGATTGGAGGCCTTGGGCCGCTACCGAAGCCAATTACTCCTTGCCAGCCAGCACCCTGTGTCTGCCGGCAGCGAATGGGCAGCAGTTTTCGTCCCGCTGCGCGCCGTCCTGATGCAACACGGTTTGTCATGTGGTCTTCTGCTCGATTTGCTCGACGCCTTTGTGCAAGATGTGGAGATGACGGCGCTCAACGTGGGCTACCACGACGAAGCCCACCTGTTGGACTATTGCCGCCGCTCTGCCAACCCGGTGGGACGCCTGCTGCTGCACCTGTACGACGTGGACAGCGCGCAGGCATTTGCCCACAGTGACGCCATCTGTACCGCCTTGCAACTGATTAATTTTTGGCAAGACTGCAGCGTGGATTTGTCGCGCGGGCGCTGCTATTTCCCAGAGACATGGATGCAACAGCACGGTACCGATGCAGCCACTGTGCGCAACGGTGCTGCCCCTGGTGCCGAGCAGGCGCTCATTGCCTACTGCGTGCAGCACGCACGCAGACTGATGGCCAGCGGCGCTCCCCTGGTGCACCTGGTACCCGGGCGCGCGGGGTGGGAGCTGCGCTTGGTGGTTCAAGGCGGACTGCGCGTGCTTGAAAAAGTGGAGCGCCTGGGTGCGCAGGCGCTCCAACAGCGCCCCCGCTTGTATGCCCACGATTACCTGGTGATGCTGTGGCGTGCGCTGCGCATGTGACTAACCGTACCCGACGCAGGCTTGCAGCGACAATCCGCCCATGCGCCCCGAGCAATACGTTCAAGAAAAAGCCGCCGCCTCGGGCAGCAGCTTTTATTACGCCTTTATGTTCCTGCCTGCGCCCCGGCGCGCGGCCATCACGGCCTTCTATGCGTTTTGCCGGGAGGTCGATGACGTGGTGGACGATGCGGTGGATGTCGGCGTCGCGGCCACCAAACTTGCCTGGTGGAGCCAGGAAGTCAGCAGCGCGTTCCGGGGCAACCCCAGCCACCCAGCGATGCGCGCGCTGCTGCCCCATTCGGCCAACTACGGCATTGAGGAGCGGCATTTGCAGGACGTGATTGCGGGCTGCCGGATGGACCTGGAGCAAACCCGTTACCTGGACTTCCCCAACCTGGAGCGCTACTGCCATCTGGTTGCCGGCATCGTGGGCGAGGTATCGGCCCGTATCTTTGGCCAAGAGGCGGCTCAGACCACGCAGTACGCCCACACTTTAGGCCAGGCTTTGCAGCTGACCAACATCATCCGCGACGTGGGCGAAGACGCCATGCGTGGAAGAATTTACATACCGGTCAACGAGTTGCAAAAATTCGATGTGAAAGCACATGAAGTATTAAAGCGCCAGTATTCCGACCGCTTCACCGCCTTGATGCAATTCCAGGCGCAGCGCGCCCACGCGCTGTATGACCAGGCGCTGACCCTGTTGCCGGAGTCAGATCGGCGCAGCCAGAAGCCGGGCCTGATGATGGCCAGCATCTACCGCACGCTGCTGCGCGAAATCGAGTCCACCCAATTCCAGGTGCTGCACCAGCGCGTGCGGCTTACGCCGCTGCGCAAGCTGTGGTTGGCCTGGCGAGTGCAGGCTTTGGGGCGGATGTAGGCGCACTTCTGTGGTCTCCTCAAGCGTCAAACATGTTGCCGTAGTCGGTGCCGGCTGGGCCGGTATCGCTGCCGCGGTGGATGTCTGCCGCAACGGACACCGGGTCACCCTGATCGAATCGAGCCGCACCCTTGGCGGACGGGCCCGCGCCCTGCCGCGCCGCGCCCACCCTAACCCGGCAGGCGAAGACGCGTGGATGACGCTGGACAACGGCCAGCACGTTCTGCTGGGCGGCTACGCCCAAACCCTGCGCCTGATGGACGCCCTGGGCATCGACGCCGAGACCTCATTTTTGCGCCTGCCGCTGGATTTGCGCGACGTGCAAGGCCTGGGTCTGTACCTACCCGACCAACCCAAGCCCTGGAACCTGCTGGCCGGCCTGGCCATGGCACGGGGTTGGACACTTAGCGACAAGCGCGCGCTGCTTGACCAGATGCGGACCTGGCGCAAAAGCGGCTTTTTGTGCGCACCCGGGCGCAGCGTGGCCGATGTTTGCAGCGCTCTGCCAACGGTTGTGCGACAGACGCTGACGGAGCCCTTATGCGTTTCAGCCTTAAATACCCTGTCCTTCAAGGCAAGTGGCCAGGTTTTTTTGCGGGTCTTGCATGATGCCTTGATGGGCGAACCCAGGCGGCGAGCGCCCAAAGCTTTTGCCACCTCGGACGTTTTATTGCCTCGGCGGGATCTGAGTCAGATCATGCCGGAGCAGGCCGCGCGCTGGCTGGAGTGGCGGGGCGCGCAGGTGCTGCGCCAGCACCGCATTGAGCGGGTGAGTTGGAACGCCGGGCGGTGGGATCTGGAAGACGGCCACGGCGAGCGCCTGACATTTGACGCTGTGGTGTGGGCGACCGCACCCGAACACGCCTTGCAGGTCATACGACATAGCGCGGAGACCGCGCCTCCCAATGTCGCGGCCCACTTCGCCCGCTGGTGTGCCGCCACCGAAAAACTGCGCTACGAATCCATCGCCACCGTTTACACCTATTCCGCCGAGGCAAGTCTGCCCCGGCCTTTGCTGCGGCTGAACCATGCGCCAGGAGCGCCGGCGCAATTCGTCGTGGACCGCGGTGCCGTTGGCGACCCCGGCCTGTGGGCGTTCGTAATCAGTGCCGCGCGCGGCGAAAAGGCCACGCTGGAGTTCCAGGTGCTCAACCAGGCCCGCACCGAATTGGCCGACCAGCTCGGACCGCAGGGCATCGTGGCGGTGCAAACCGTGATCGAGAAACGCGCGACCTTTGCCTGCACCGCTGGGCTCAAGCGTCCCGGGCCCCGCATCGCACCCGGGCTGCTGGCCTGTGGTGACTACACCTACGCGCCCTACCCTGCGACGCTGGAGGGCGCAGTGCGCAGCGGCCAGATGGCTGCCATGGCGGTGGAGGACATGGGTGGATTCAAGTGGAAAGAGTGAAAGCTCGCCAACGTTCCCCTATTTGTTCCCCTAAATTTGGTTGGATTTAGGCGCACTGTAAAAACCACGCCGCACCATAAGAGCCCGACTTACCCATGAAAAAGGCCGTTTGTCGGACTACAACAAACGGCCTTGAACTGTGAATTGGTCGGTGTGAAAGGATTCGAACCTTCGACCCCTTGCACCCCATGCAAGTGCGCTACCAGGCTGCGCCACACACCGAAGCGTGCAATTATAGCCCTCGGGCACCCTCAAAAAACCCGCCAATCTGGGACTCTGACGCGGCACGCAGGAGCTCTTTCACCTCAATCCACTTCGGCCAACAAATCCCGAATATGGAGCAACTCCAGACGAACTGCTTGGGATACGAAAGCGTGTGATTCGGGCTGGTCGTCCAGGGCAGATTCCAGCGCCTGCTCTGGCACAGAGAAGGCCAAGCCATCGTCGCTGGGTGGTGCGGATTTAGACTGCCGCTCCTCGGCCACTATTTCCAGCATTTTGTTGCGTGCACCGCTAATGGTGAAACCCTGCTCGTACAGGAGTCCCCGGATGCGCCGGATCATCAGTACTTCGTGGTGCTGGTAATAGCGACGGTTGCCGCGCCGTTTCATGGGGCGCAACTGGGTAAATTCCTGTTCCCAATAACGCAAAACATGGGGCTTGACGCTGCACAACTCCCCCACTTCACCAATGGTGAAATAGCGCTTGGCCGGGATGGGGGGCAGACTGTTTTCCATGGAAATCAATGTCTTTTTCGGTAGTGCTCAGAAATTACTAGAACGGGAGCGAGAGATTACCCGAACTCGGGGCCGCGTGAAAGACTTATTTTTCGGCCGTGGGTGGCAGCGGCCGCAGTGCCTCGTCCTGGATCTGGTCTTTGAGTTTGTGGCTGGCGTGAAAGGTCACCACCCGCCGGGCTGCGATGGCGATCGCCTCGCCGGTACGCGGGTTGCGGCCGGGACGCGGCTTCTTGGTTCGGATCTGGAAATTTCCGAATCCGGTGATCTTGACGTCGGTGCCCGCAATCAGTTGCTGGACCATCAGCTCAAAAAACGCGTCCACCATGTCTTTGGCCTCGCGCTTGTTCAAGCCGATGTTTTCGTACAAAAGTTCGGCCAGGTGCGCCTTGGTCAGGGCCGGGCTTTCGAGGCTGTTGACAGATATTTCCATTGCGGGCGATCAGAATGCGGACGGCGACTGTAGCGCTCAGACGCGGGGACGCGCACCTAGGGTTTGCGCTAGGTGGGCCCAAATTGCCTGCATGGCCGCATCAATTTCGGCATCCGTCAAGGTTGCATTCGCCGAAGCCAGTGTCAGGCGCAGTGCCAGACTGCGCGACTTTTCATCAAGACGCGGCTCTTTGGGGCGGTAGACGTCAAAGAGCTGCACCTTATGCAGGAGTCCGCCGTGCGGGGCGGCGTGAATGGCGGCCACAAGCGCGGCATGGGTACAGGATTCGGGCAAGAGCAAGGCGATGTCGCGCTGCACGGATGGGAACTTGGCGATGGGCTCAAATGCAGGCAAAGGGCGGCGCAGCAATGCGGCCAAATCCAGCTCAAACAAGACCGGGGCCGCATTCAAACCATAGCTTTGGCGCCACTGCGGATGGAGTTCTCCCACCACACCCACATGGACGCCGTTCAGCACAATCGCGGCGCTGCGACCCGGATGCAAAGCCGGGTGGTGGGCGACCGCGCTGGCGGGCAACCACTCCAGAGTCTGTGGCGCAAACAGTGCCTCCACATCGCCCTTAAGGTCAAAAAAATCAACCGCCGTATCGCTGCGACCCCATTGCAAGGTGTCCGCGCTGCCCATGGCCAATCCGGCCACACGCATCGGCTGGTCAAATTGGGCGACCGTGGTGTCGCTGTCCAACACCGTCGCATCGCGCAAAAACACCCGGCCCAACTCAAAAACCCGCACCCGCGCAACTTTGCGCGCCTGGTTGAACTGCGCCACCTGGATCAGCGAACCTATGAGCGAAGAGCGCATCACGCCCATCTGGCTGGCAATCGGGTTGAGCAGCTTGATGGGATTGGGGTTGCCGGACAACTCATGCTCCCAGCGCGCGTCCACAAAACTGAAATTAATGGTTTCCTGGTAACCCAGCCCGGCCAGCGCCCGGCGCAGCGCAAAAGGACTGCGCTGGGTCTCCGGTCGCAGCTTTGCGGTGACGGGCGCTTGCGGCGGTGTGTGCGGGAGATGATCAAAGCCGATCACGCGGGCGACCTCCTCTATCAGGTCTTCTTCAATTTGCAGGTCAAAGCGGTAGGACGGCGGCTCAACCGTGATCAGTCCCTGCTCCTCGCGGGGCTCCAGTCCCAGCCGGGCCAGGGCCTGCACACACTGCGCCTGTGTCAACGGCATGCCAATGACCTTGGCGGCGCGCGCCACCCGCAGGGTGACAGCGCGAGCCTGCGGCACGGCCGGTTGCTGATCGTCCACGGGGCCAAAAGCAGTCTCGGGCGTTCCACAAATCTCGGCAATTAGCCTGCTGATGCGTTCGATGTGCGCCACCGTCAGGGCCGGATCCACGCCCCGCTCAAAGCGATGGCCCGCGTCAGTCGAAAAATTGAAGCGGCGTGAGCGCCCCGCGACCGCTTTAGGCCACCAAAAAGCCGCCTCCACATAAATGTGGCGGGTGGTATCGCCCACCGCGGTGGCCGCGCCACCCATGATGCCGGCCAAGGATTCGACCTGCTGCGCATCGGCGATCACGCCGACTTGCCCGTCCAATTCGACGGTAGTGCCGTTGAGCAGCGTGAGTTGTTCGCCCGGATGCGCCCAGCGCACCTGCAGGCCGCCATGGATTTTCTCGAGATCAAAAATGTGTGTGGGGCGGCCCAGCTCGAACATGACATAGTTGGAAATGTCCACCAAGGCACTGACGCTGCGCTGCCCGCAACGCGCCAACCGGTCGACCATCCACGTGGGTGTTGGGGCTTGCGGATTGACGTTGCGCACAACCCGGCCTGAAAAACGTCCACACAAATCAGGGGCCGCAATGTGGACAGGAAGAACCTCCGCCAGGGTGGCTTCCATCGCTGCAATTGAGGGGACTTTCAACGGTGCGCCCGTTAACGCGGCCAGCTCACGCGCAACGCCCAGCACGCTCAGGCAATGCGCCAGATTGGGGGTGAGCTTGAGCGTGAACACGGTGTCATCGAGCTGCAAGTGCTCCCGAATGTTCTGGCCGATCGGTGCGTCAGCAGCCAGTTCGAGCAGGCCGGCGCTGGCGTCGCTCACCTTCAATTCGCTGGCCGAGCACAACATACCCTGGCTTTCCACGCCGCGCAGCTGACCCAGCTTGATCACGAAGGGCTTACCGTCCAACCTGGGCGGCAACTCCGCACCAACTGTCGCACATGGCACGCGGATGCCGGCCCGCGCATTCGGCGCGCCACACACGATGTTGAGCAGCGCAGCCGCGCCAACGTCCACCTGGCACACGCGCAAGCGGTCCGCGTTGGGGTGCTGGGCCACCGACTTGATTTCACCGACCAGCACGCCGCTGAAAGGCGGGGCCACCGGTTGAAGATCTTCCACTTCCAGCCCGGCCATGGTCAGGGTATCGGCCAGTTGCTGGGTGCTCAGCGCGGGGTCGCAAAAGGTCCGCAGCCAGGATTCAGGAAATTGCATGGTCAGAAACTAAAAGCGTGGCGTCAGGCCTGGAACTGGGACAAAAAGCGGATGTCGCCATCGAAAAACAAGCGCAAATCGTTGACGCCATAGCGCAGCATGGTCAGACGGTCCGGGCCCATGCCAAAGGCGAAGCCAATGTATTTTTCGGGCTCCAGTCCCATGTTGCGAATCACGTTGGGATGCACCTGTCCCGAACCCGCCACCTCCAGCCAGCGGCCCGCCAAGGGCCCGGTCTGAAACTGGATATCGATCTCGGCACTGGGCTCCGTAAACGGAAAAAAACTGGGTCGAAAGCGCAGCACCAGGTCATCGCTTTCAAAGAAGGTGCGGCAGAAATTGGTGAATACGTATTTCAGGTCTTTGAAACTGACGTTCTCGCCGACCCACAAGCCTTCGCACTGGTGGAACATGGGGGAATGGGTGGCGTCGCTGTCAACACGGTAAGTGCGGCCTGGCGCAATCACGCGGATCTCGGGCATGTCGCCGCTGAACAGCGAGCCAGAGCGAGCCCCGGCCAGGGCGCTGTACTTTTTGACGTGCTGCACCGCATACCGGATTTGCATGGGACTGGTGTGGGTGCGCAACAAATTGGGCGCCTCAGCACTACCGCCTTCGACATAAAACGTGTCGTGCATGGAACGTGCGGGGTGGTCTTGCGGGGTATTCAACGCCGTGAAGTTGAACCAATCAGACTCGATCTCAGGGCCGTCGGCCACATCAAAGCCCATAGAAGCAAAGATGGCCTCAATACGCTCCAGCGTCAAAGAGACCGGGTGCAAACCACCCTGTCCACGCTGACGTCCGGGCAGCGTGACATCCAGCGCCTCAGCTTGCAGCTGCGAATCCAGTTCGGCCCGCGCCAGCGCAGCGCGGCGATCAGCCAGAGCGGCCTCAATGTCCTGCTTTGCGACATTGATGGCGGCACCGCGCGATTTTTTTTCTTCCACACTCAACGCCGCCAGACCCTTCATGAGCTCGGTCATGCGCCCGGTCTTGCCAAGGAAAACAGCTTTGGCGTTTTCCAGATCGGCAGGCCCTGCCGCAGCAGCAAAAGCGGCCTGCGCGTCCTGCACGATGGTTTCTAAGTCAGTCATAACGGCGGAAATCAGAGGTAGGAATGCAAAGGGCTAGCGCTTTTTCAAGCCCTAGCCCTCATCTGGCAAAGACAACCCAGTTACACAGCGTTGCCTGAGCCGCCAGTTATCAGGCAGCCAAAGCAGCCTTGACCTGGTTGACGATACCCGCGAAAGCAGCCATGTCGTGCACGGCAATATCGCTGAGCACTTTACGGTCGATTTCGATGTTGGACTTCTTCAAACCGTTGGCAAACTGGCTGTAGGTCATTCCGCACTGACGCGCTGCCGCGTTGATACGGGCAATCCACAGCTGACGGAACACGCGCTTTTTGGTACGGCGATCGCGGTAGGCATATTGCCCCGCTTTCATCACCGCCTCTTTGGCGATCCGGAATACATTGCCGCGGCGACCGCGGAAACCTTTTGCAAGGGCGAGAACTTTTTTATGGCGGGCGCGAGCCGTTACACCACGTTTGACGCGAGGCATTGTGTTACTCCTTGTACGTCGTTAATCAAAGACCACGGCCGGGCAGCATCTGTGCCATACGACCCATATCGGTCGCATGCACACCCACTGCTCCGCGCAAATGGCGCTTGTTTTTGGTGGTCTTCTTGGTCAGTATGTGACGCTTGAAGGCTTGACCGCGTTTGACGGTGCCACCGGGACGGACGCGGAAGCGTTTTTTCGCCGCGCTTTTGGTCTTCATTTTGGGCATTTACATGCTCCTTCTTACATTGTGCTCGTGAGGCGTCTGGGAAACATTCCCAGCCTTGTTGGCCCCGAGCCACTTGGAGGGTCCGCGTGAGCAAACCCAGTTTTGCCCCGCTTGCACAGGGCGAAACCCTTCAATTCTTAACCCGCCGCTACTTCGGCAGGTACTTTAGCCACAGCGCCAGGTTTTCTTTTTCCCGGTGCCAGCATCATCACCATTTGGCGGCCTTCCAGCTTCGGGAACTGCTCCACCACAATCAAATCCGCGAGGTCATCCCGCATGCGATTCAACAAGGCCAAGCCAATTTCCTGGTGGGTAATTTCCCGGCCCCTGAACCGTAGCGTGATCTTGCATTTGTCGCCGTCATCCAAGAAGCGTTTGATATTGCGCAGCTTGATGTTGTAGTCGCCGTCATCCGTTCCCGGGCGGAATTTGATTTCCTTAACCTCGATAACCTTTTGCTTGGACTTGGCTTCAGCGGCTTTTTTCTGCTCTTGGTACTTCAGCTTTCCGTAATCAATCAAGCGACAGACCGGAGGATTCGCGGTAGCCGCGATTTCCACAAGATCCACATCCAGCTCCCCGGCCATTCGCAGCGCCTCGGTGATGCTCACCACGCCTAAGGGCTCGTTTTCAATGCCCGTTAAACGGACTTCGGGGGCCATGATTTCCCGGTTTAACCGGTGCTTGCGTTCTTCGCGCTGACGGCGATCACGAAATTCTGTAGCGATGGTTCAATCCTTCACAAATTCAAAAAAAACACGGCACCAGTCACGCCAGCAAAAGTCTTTGTATCAGGACGAAGATTTTTGAGCAATGTCGCGATGGAGTTTTTGCATAAAAGCCTCTACCGACATTGCACCGAGGTCTTGACCCCCTCGGGCGCGCACTGCAACCGCTCCTGCTGCCATCTCTTTGTCGCCGACGACCAGTAGGTAAGGCAGCTTTTGCATCGAATGCTCTCGGATTTTATACGTGATTTTCTCGTTGCGAAGGTCTAACTCGGCCCTAAGGCCTTGATTCTGCAACGATTTGGCCACAGAACGGGCATATTCGGCCTGCGCATCAGTGATATTGAGCACGACCACCTGCACAGGAGCGAGCCATGCCGGTAGCGCGCCTGCGCTTTCCTCGATCAGTATTCCAATAAAACGTTCCAAGCTTCCGACGATGGCGCGATGCAGCATCACGGGGCGATGGCGGGCACCGTCCTCGCCCACATATTCCGCATCCAGCCGCTCGGGCATCGAAAAATCAACCTGCATCGTGCCGCACTGCCATTGGCGACCGATAGCGTCTTTCAGCGTGTATTCAATCTTCGGACCATAAAAAGCCCCATCCCCTGGCGCTATCTCGTAGCTGCACCCGGATGCATCCAAGCTCTCAATAAGCGCCGCTTCCGCCTTATCCCAGATGGCGTCGCTGCCAATTCGCTCCTTGGGACGGGTGGCCACTTTGTAAATGATGTTGTGAAAACCGAAATCGGCATACACCTTTTGCAGCAAGGCCGTGTAGTTCACACATTCCTGAAGAATCTGGTCTTCGGTGCAAAAAATGTGGCCATCGTCTTGCGTGAAACCGCGCACCCGCATGATGCCGTGCAAGCCACCCGAAGGCTCGTTGCGGTGGCAGTTGCCAAACTCGCCATAACGTAAGGGCAGGTCTCGGTAGCTTTTGATGCCCTGCTTGTAAATCAAAATGTGCCCGGGGCAATTCATCGGCTTCAAGGCGTATTCGCGCTTTTCCGACTCCGTAACGAACATGTTTTCGCGGTATTTATCCCAGTGGCCGGTTTTTTCCCACAGGCTTTTGTCAATGATCTGCGGACCCTTGACCTCCATGTATCCGTTGTCCTGGTACACCCGGCGCATGTACTGCTCAACGCCTTGCCACAAGGTCCAGCCCTTGGGATGCCAGAACACCAAGCCCGGGGCGTGGTCGTCGATGTGGAACAGATCCAACTCGCGACCCAATTTGCGGTGGTCGCGCTTTTCGGCTTCTTCCAGCATGGTGAGGTGCTGCTGCAGGTCTTCTTTGGTAGCCCAGGCGGTGCCGTAGATACGCTGCAGCATCTCATTACGATGGTCACCACGCCAGTACGCGCCGGCTACTTTCATGAGCTTGAAATGTTTGAGTTTGCCGGTGCTCGGAACGTGCGGTCCGCGGCACAGATCTTCAAACGCGCCCTCGCGGTACAGGCTGACGTCTTCGCCAGCAGGAATGCTGGCAATAATTTCCGCCTTGTAGTGCTCACCCATGCCATTGAAGTAAGCCACCGCATCGTCACGCGGCAAAACCCGGCGCACCACGGCCTCATCTTTGGCAGCCAACTCCGCCATGCGCTTCTCAATGGCCACCAGGTCCTCAGGCGTAAACGGGCGGCGATAGGAAAAATCGTAGAAAAATCCGTGTTCGATAACAGGACCAATGGTGACCTGCACTTCGGGGAAAAGGTCTTTTACGGCATAGGCTAATAGGTGGGCGGTCGAATGGCGGATGACTTCCAACCCGTCGGCGTCCTTTGCCGTGACGATGGCCAACCCGGCATCCGCAGCAATCAGGTAGCTGGTGTCCACCAACTTGCCATCCACCTTGCCTGCGAGCGCCGCCTTCGCAAGTCCGGATCCGATGGATGCCGCCACCTCGGCTACCGACACGGGGCCGGGAAATGCGCGCTGGGAACCGTCAGGCAGGGTGATGTGGATCATGGGGGCTACAAAAAGGTGTTGGCTAAGCCCGCGCGTGCCGACACGGTCAGAGCGCTTACCGCGCCGAAATAGAGTGCCGGATGCCGTTGGGCAGACTCAGCATTCTAATCGGCAGGGCAGCAAAGCAGCCCACGCGAGCGGGCCAAAGCGCAGCAGCGTGCGCTGAGTCTCAGCTAGCGCGCGCTGTGGCTGCCTGCCGGTTGCGAGCCAGCCAGGCGTCAACCCGGGCAACAGTCGCGTTCACCGAGTCGGAGTGCAGTCCTTTTTGTGCCGCAACCAATTTAATAAGCAAATCAATACGTTCAACGTGCTCCGCACCAGCTGCCAAAGCACGCGCAGCGGACGACGGTTTGAGCAATCCCATGGCCGCCGACGCATACTTATCAAAGGCCACCATGTCGTCGGGGGACGCCCCCAGCGAACAGCACAAATCCGAGACCCACGCATACACCTTGCGTGACTGCTCCAGGTCAGCATGCACCGCCTGCTGAATCGGCTGCACGGTGTCGTCCAGCACGCAACGGTAATTACCCGTCAGCAGCATGGCCCATTTGGCCAGCGGGACGAAAAGCGAAGCGTGCAATTTGAGCTTGACCGGAATGTCCAGTGGCTCGCCGTCTACCGTCCAGCGCGCAGCAGTGATGTCGGCGTCGAGTTGCGCCAACATGGTGTTGTGGGCGGCGTTGGCAAATTGCGCCACCTTGAAGTTGGTTGGCAGACCAACCTGCAGGACATTGGGCGGCTCGTCTGGGGGACGGAAGGCCTGCGGATCGGGGCTGCACAGCGTCATCAAGCCGGGATCGAACCCCTCCCACAGACCGGCCTCCAGATATGCGTCACCAAGCCCCTTTGCGTCCAGGCCCGGAATGCGTGCCAAATAGGGCAAAGGTGGCATATTCATGATGGACATGCACGGAACCCGTGCGGCCGCAACAGATTGCATCAACTCCCGCACACCTGCTGCGCTGTACTGCGGCTCTTGCATCGCCAGGCAAACCAGGTCATAGCGCGCAGGATCCACCTGCTCCGGAGCCAAGGCGTCCAGCTTGCCCGGCGTGGCGCGTGAATCAATCTCCACCCACCCCTCGCGCCCCTTCACCTGGATCCGCACCCGAGTGCCCTCACGCCGGATCAGCTCCGCTGTTTGTTTGCGACAGACCAAGGTGGCATCGTGTCCGGCCATCAACAGTTTGGTAGCCAAAAGCGAGCCATAGGACGCGCCCAAAATCAAGACATGGTATTTTTTTTCCATAGCAGGTACCAGCTATTGGAACGCGGACCCTGCATGGAATGCAGTGCCCGCGTCACACATTAATGAAATTGCTCTTCTTCCGTTGAGCCGCTAAGCGCTTTCACGCTGGATTGGCCACCTTGAATGACGGTGGTCACATCGTCGAAATAGCCCGCACCGACCTCTTGTTGATGCGAAACGAAAGTGTAGCCTTTGTCGCGCGCCGCGAACTCGGGCTCCTGCACCATGTTGACGTAGTGTTTCATGCCCTCGCCGTTGGCGTATGCGTGGGCGAACTGGAAACTGTTGTACCAGTTGATATGGATGCCTGCCAGCGTGATGAACTGGTACTTGTATCCCAAGGCGGATAGGTCTTCCTGGAAACTTGCAATCTGGCTGTCGTTGAGATTTTTCTTCCAGTTGAACGAGGGCGAGCAGTTGTAAGACAAAAGCTTGCCCGGATGCACGGCGTGGATGGCCTGCGCAAATTCGCGCGCAAAGCCAATGTCCGGTACGCCGGTCTCGCACCACACCAAATCCGCGTGTGCGGCGTAGGCCACGCCGCGGCTGATCGATTGCTCCAAGCCGTTGCGCACGCGGTAAAAACCTTCGGCCGTGCGCTCGCCAGTGAGAAAGCGTTTGTCGTTGGCATCGTGGTCGCTGGTGATCAGGTTAGCCGCCTCTGCGTCGGTGCGTGCCAGGATGATGGTCGGCACACCCATGACGTCGGCCGCAAAGCGCGCTGCCACCAGCTTTTCAACCGCCTCCTGTGTGGGCACCAGCACCTTGCCGCCCATGTGGCCACACTTCTTCACTGCGGCAAGCTGATCTTCAAAGTGCACGCCCGCAGAGCCCGCGGCGATCATGTTTTTCATCAACTCAAATGCGTTGAGTACGCCGCCAAACCCCGCTTCTGCATCGGCAACGATGGGCAAGAAAAAGTCGATGTAGTCCTTTGATCCAGGCTCCACACCGCGTGACCACTGGATCTCGTCGGCGCGCTTGAACGTGTTGTTGATGCGCCGCACCATAGCCGGCACCGAGTCGTAGGCGTACAGCGATTGATCCGGGTACATGGTCTCAGAGGTGTTGCCGTCGGCGGCGACCTGCCAGCCGGACAAATACACCGCCTCCAGCCCCGCTTTGGCCTGCTGCATGGCCTGGCCTGCCGATATTGCGCCATATGAGTTCACATAGCCTTTTTTGGACTCCCCGTTGACCAGACGCCAAAGCTTTTCCGCTCCACGTTGCGCCAGGGTGTGCTCAATGTGCACGCTGCCACGCAGGCGAACAACGTCGGCTGCGCTGTAGTTGCGGGTGATTCCCTTCCAGCGAGGATTAGAAGCCCAGTCTTTTTCAAGAGCGGCAATCTGTTGTTCACGGCTCAGTTGGTTGTTAATGGCATGCGGCATGGCTCTCTCCAAGTAGTTGCAAAACAGTCGGCACTCCGGTGAAATCGGAAGCTCAGGCCCGCAGTATAGTCTTATATAAGACATAAGACACAAGATAAGTCTTATATAAGACCAAAAATAATTGTCTTTTGCGGCTTTTCCCCCAGTTGGCGCGGCCGGGCATCAGGCATGATGGGCAATCAAAAGTCCGCTCCCACCCGTGCAACCCCGTCTTCAACGTCCTCTTGCTTTTCTATGCCTGGGCGCGAGCATGGCGCTCGTCGGGTGCTATGTGGCGCTATGCAAACCTTTGGTGGCAGCGGTTCCGGTTTTTTTGCTGGGATGGATGCGCTTCGGGATAGCCGGTATCGCCATGGCCTCGTGGTGGCGAAAGCCGCCCGACGAGCCCGCCATGAGCACCGAAACAAAAAGACTGCTTTTTTTGGAATCTTTTGTCGGGAATTTCCTGTTTTCGTTGTGCATGCTTTTTGGCGTGAGCATGACCAGCGCGGTATCCGCCGGGCTGATTCTGGCGGCAATTCCGGCCTGTTCGGCCCTCATGGGTCACTGGGTGCTGGGTGACCGCTTAAGCCCGCGCCTGGGCTTGGCTGTTGCTTTCGCAGGTGCCGGAATTGGCTTACTGGCCTTGTCGAAATCAACCGGAACCAGCGCGGCCCCAGATCACAGCTCCGGCTTTGTCTGGAGCCGAGAATTGCTGGGGGACATACTTGTGTTCGGTGCCGTTCTGTGCGAATCCACCTTCATCGTCATTGGAAAAAAATTGTCCGCTGGCATCGGCCCCAAGCGGATTGCCGCAATCATCAACGGCTGGGGCTTTGTATTGATGACACCAGCCGGGCTCTACTGGGCTGTGCAATTCGACTTCAGTACCCTGGATCTCGGACTGTGGGCGCTATTAATTTTTTACGCGCTGGCGGCCAGCGTTTGGATGGTGTGGCTGTGGATGACGGGTATGAAAACCATTCCCGCGTCCGAGGCGGGCGTTTTCAGTGCCTTGCTCCCCGTCACTGCGGCGGCTATCGGCGTTCTGGTTTTCGGTGAGAGCTGGACCGGATTGCAGGCATTGGCTTTTGCCCTGGCGCTGCTCGGGCTGCTCCTGGCCACGCTGCCAAGCCGCAAGCAGCCGGGGCGGACAACGGGGGAAACCCCATGATAATTTTTCCGAATTGGGGTTTACAAAGACTGGAAACGCCCTTTTTCTCAAGTAGCATTCCGCTATCGTGGCATTTATTGCCCCGGTGAACGATCAACGAACAAGAAGGAACTTCTTTATGGCAACAGCAAAGTCAGCACCTGCAAAGAAAGCTGCACCCGCAAAACGTACCGCCAACGCGGCATTCATGAAACCCCTCACCCCCAGCGCTGCGCTGGCTGCGGTCGTGGGTGCCAAGCCGCTGCCTCGCACCGAGGTCGTCAAAAGCCTGTGGACTTACATCAAGAAACACAAACTGCAGGACAGCGTCAACAAGCGCAACATCAACGCAGACGACAAGCTCAAAGCTGTATTTGGTAAAGCCCAAGTCAGCATGTTTGAGATGGCTGGCCTGATCGGCAAGCACCTGAGCTAAATCGGCTCACCCCAAAAAAAAGGCCGGATGTACCGGCCTTTTTTTTCGACTTTTTTCTCTAACCCGAAAACTGAAACTCTCCCGGCGCGCGAATCGGATCAACGCTCACATGGATGCTTGACTTGGGTAAGAAGCGCCCTTCAAGCAATAGCTTAGACAGCGGGTTTTCAATCCGCTGCTGAATCGCGCGCTTAAGCGGTCGCGCTCCGTATACCGGATCAAATCCAACCTTAGCCAATTCCGCTACCGCGGCGTCAGACACGTCCAGCGCCAAATCCATGTGCGCTAGGCGCGCGATAAGGCCGGCCAGTTGAATCTTGGCGATGCTGGCGATGTGCGCTGCCCCCAATGCGTGGAACACCACGGTCTCATCGATACGGTTGAGAAACTCGGGACGGAAATGGGTTTTCAGTTCATCGAGCACGGCTTCCTTGATGTCCTCGCTGCTCTTGCCCACCATGCTTTGGATGATCGGTGAGCCGATGTTGCTGGTCATCACAATCACCGTGTTCTTGAAGTCCACGGTACGGCCCTGTCCGTCGGTCAGGCGACCATCGTCCAGGACTTGCAGCAGAACATTGAATACGTCCGGGTGTGCCTTTTCAATTTCGTCGAGTAACAGCACGCTGTAGGGTTTACGGCGCACGGCCTCGGTCAGATGACCGCCCTCTTCGTAGCCCACATAGCCCGGAGGCGCTCCAATTAGACGGGCCACGGAATGCTTTTCCATGAACTCGCTCATGTCCACGCGGATCAGGTGGTCCTCGCTGTCAAACATGAAACCGGCCAGCGCCTTGCACAACTCGGTTTTACCCACGCCCGTCGGGCCCAAAAACAAAAAGGAGCCGGTTGGCCGGTTGGGGTCCGAGAGGCCTGAGCGGGCGCGCCGGATGGCGTTGGAAATGGCGGCGATGGCTTCGTCCTGCCCGACCACACGCTCATGCAGCTTGGCCTCCATGACC
Source organism: Comamonadaceae bacterium (assembly GCA_947446885.1). Lineage (GTDB taxonomy): Bacteria > Pseudomonadota > Gammaproteobacteria > Burkholderiales > Burkholderiaceae_C > Allorhodoferax. Next base: position 24,570 of record CANFHZ010000008.1, on the reverse strand, counting down.
AGCAGTTTGTCGCGTTCGCCTTGCATGAGCTTGGCCACCGGAATACCCGTGGCCCGCGCCACCACCTCGGCAATTTCTTCCGCGCCCACTTGCGTGCGCAGCAGTTGCGGGGCAGCAGATTGCCCACTTTTCGCACCCTGCGCCTTACCCGTTTCCAGATCCTGCGCTTCCTTAAGATGCTTTTCTAGTCCAGGTAATTTGCCGTATTGCAGTTCGGCCACCTTGGCCAGATCGCCTTTGCGCGTGAGTGCCTCGATTTGCTGGCGCAGGCTGTCAATCTCCTGGCGTATCTGCGCGCTCCCCTGCGCTGCGGCTTTCTCGGCTTTCCAGATTTCATCCAGATCGGCAATCTCTTTTTGCAGGCTCTTGATTTCTTCTTCGATCAACTCAAAGCGCTTTTGCGAAGCATCGTCTTTTTCCCGCTTAACGGCTTCGCGCTCGATTTGCAGCTGGATCAAACGGCGGTCGAGCTTGTCCATGACCTCGGGCTTGGAATCGAGTTCGATCTTGATTTTGGCCGCTGCCTCGTCGATGAGGTCGATCGCCTTGTCCGGCAAAAAGCGGTCGGTGATATAGCGGTTGCTCAGCTCAGCTGCAGCCACAATAGCCGGGTCAGTGATGTTGACGCCGTGGTGGACCTGGTAGCGTTCTTTGAGGCCCCGCAAAATCGCAACCGTTGCCTCCACACTCGGTTCGCCAACCATGATCTTCTGGAAACGGCGCTCCAACGCGGCGTCTTTCTCGATGTATTTGCGGTACTCATCCAAGGTGGTCGCACCCACGCAATGCAGTTCACCACGGGCCAGTGCAGGCTTGAGCATATTGCCCGCGTCCATCGCACCCTCGGCTTTGCCCGCACCGACCATGGTGTGCAGCTCGTCAATGAAAACAATGGTCTGGCCTTCGTCTTTGGCCAAGTCTTTGAGCACGTTTTTCAAACGCTCCTCAAACTCCCCACGGAATTTGGCGCCCGCCAGCAAGGACGCCATGTCCAGCGACAAAACCCGCTTGCCCTTGAGCGAATCCGGTACCTCACCGGCCACAATGCGCTGCGCCAACCCTTCAACGATGGCAGTTTTGCCGACGCCGGGTTCGCCGATCAGCACCGGGTTATTCTTGGTGCGCCGCTGCAGCACCTGAATTGCGCGGCGGATTTCGTCATCACGGCCAATCACCGGATCGAGTTTGCCTGCACGGGCACGTTCAGTCAGGTCGACGCAGTATTTTTTGAGCGATTCGCGCTGCTCTTCCGCGTCCGCGCTGTCCACGTTCTGACCACCCCGCACGGCGGCGATAGCCGACTCCAAACTCTTGCGCGTCAAACCTTGCGCGCGCGCGGCGTTACCCAGATCCGATTTGCTATCTGCCAGTGCCAGCAAAAACAGCTCACCCGCGACAAATTGGTCACCGCGCTTGATAGCCTCTTTTTCAGCAGCCTGCAAAAGCGATACCAAGTCGCGCCCGACCTGCACCTGATCCTGGCCATGTACCTCCGGCAGCTTTTTCATGGTGGTCTCGGTCACGCCGAGCAAACCAGCATGGTTCGCGCCCGCGCGCTGCAACAAGGCTTTCGGGCCATCGTTTTGGTGCAGCATGGCCGCCAGCACGTGGGCTGGCTCAATGAAAGCGTGGTCCTGCCCGAGCGCCAGCGTTTGGGCCTCGGACAAGGCTTCCTGGAATTTGGTCGTCAGTTTGTCGATGCGCATAGTGGTCTCCGGTTGGCTACCACCTGAGGCGATACCGGAGAATTTCAAGGCCCCGGGCCCCGTGCCGGGGTCAGAGGGCGTTGTCCGACCGGATACCCCAGCGTGCCAGCGCCGCGTCGTCGCTGACCCGGGCGTCCACCCACTGGGCGCCCTGCGGGGTCTGCTCTTTTTTCCAGAATGGAGCCTGGGTTTTAAGGTAGTCCATCACAAACTCGCAGGCCTGAAAACTCGCGCCCCGGTGTGCGGACGTCACCGCGACCAACACGATCTGATCCTCTGGCTGCAACACACCGACACGGTGGATGACCCGCACGGCACGGATGTCAAAACGCGCGTGCGCCGCGTCAATCATGGCCTCAATCGAACGCTCCGTCATGCCGGGGTAGTGCTCCAGCTCCAGCGAGTGCACCTCGCCCGGCCCGCCCGCATTGCGGTCGCGCACCGTGCCTACAAAGCTGCACACGGCCCCGACCTGGGGGTCGCCCAGCCGCAGCGCTGCAAGCTCTGCCCCCAAGTCGAAGTCCTGGGTTTGAATACGGACGCGGGGGGCAACAGCCACGGCGCTCAGCCCCCCGTCACCGGCGGAAAAAACGCCACCTCGGCCTGCGCGGGCAGCACAGCGCCCTCCCCGGCCATAACCTGGTTAAGCGCCATGCGCACGGCGCGGCCCGGTGCCAGCACCTCGGCATAGACACCCCCGCGCGCAATCAGCTCGGCGCGCAGGCAGCCCAGCGTGGCGGCTTCGGTATCCAGCACCTCGGTGCCGTGGCCAATAGCCTCGCGGATAGACGCGAAATATTTGATGTGCACCGTCTTCATGCCAGCAGCTCCGCAAACGCCGTGTAGGGAACCATGTCCCCACGGGCGATGGCCTGACCGGGCTGCACGTTGACCAACCCATCACCCCAGACCAGCGAGGTCAAGACCCCCGAACTCTGGTTGGGGTACAGATCCAGTCCGCCTTGCACGTTGCGGCGCACCCGCAGAAATTCCCGGCGTTTGTCCGGGCGGCTCCAGTCGAAGTCGGCGCGAGTCGGCACACCGTGCAAACCCGCATCGGCCACGCCCTGTAAGCACAGCAGCAGCGGCCGCACCAGCAGCAAAAAGGTGACAAAGCTGGACACCGGGTTGCCGGGCAAGCCGACAAAATGCGCCTGTCCGATGCGACCATGGGCAAAAGGCTTGCCGGGTTTGATGGCGATTTGCCACAGATCCAGGCTACCCAGCGCCTGTACAGCGGGTTTGATGTGGTCTTCCTCGCCCACCGAAACGCCTCCGCTGGTCAAAATCAGGTCGTGGCCCTGGGCGGCGCTGCGCAACGCCTCGACCGTCGCGGCCCGCTGGTCCGGCACGATGCCCAGATCGGACACATCACAGCCCAGCCGGCGCAGCAGCGAGGCCAGAAAAAAACGGTTGGAGTTGTAAATCGCGCCGGGTGGCATTGCTGCGGGTGGACAGGCCCCGGGCATCACCAACTCATCCCCCGTGCTGAATAAGGCCACACGCGGACGGCACAGCACACGCAAAGAGTCCATGCCCACACCAGCAGCCTGCCCCAGCTCGGCCGGCCCCAAGCGGGTGCCACGGGACAAAACCCGGTCACCACGCCCCACGTCCTCGCCCGCGCGGCGAATCCATTGGCTACGCTGCGGCAGGACATTGACCCGCACCTGCGGCCTTGCGCCATCGCTGGCGTCGAGCACCGTGCAATCCTCTTGCATGACCACCGCGTCAGCGCCGGGTGGCAGCGGCGCGCCAGTGAATATACGGGCCAGGGAGCCATCCGCTAAGGGTTGGGCCGCCATGCCTGCCGCGATGCGCTGGCTTTGCGGCAACACCGTGCCAATCTGTATGACATCGGAACAGCGCAGGGCATAACCATCCATGGAGCTGTTGTCTTGCGGCGGCACATGTAATTCCGACACCACGTCTTGGGCGAGCACGCGGCCGTCGGCCTCCAGCGTTGCAACGGTTTCACTGGCGGAGAGCGGCATCGCCCCGGCCAGAAGCTGCGCAAGCGCCTCGTTCAGCGGTTTGAGTGGGGGGCGCGGCTGCATTGGGGTTTGTCCGTCTTCAGGCGTCGCAGGTGCGGGCGATCAGGGCCTTGATGGCTGCGACGTCCGCGTCCATGGTGAGCACGCGCTTGGGCAGGGCTTCAATGCCTGTAAAACGGGCTGGTCGCTCCGGCTCACGGCCCAGGGCTTCGACGATCGTGGCCGCGAACTTGATGGGCAAAGCAGTTTCCAGCACCAGCATGGGGACGCCAGCCACGCGCTGCTCCTGCGCGACTTTGAGGCCGTCGGCGGTGTGGGTGTCAATCACCACGCCGTAGCGGGCCGCGCAGTCGCGGATAGTGGCCAATCGCTGCGCATGCGTGCTCTTACCGCTGGAAAAACCGAAATGCGCGGCCGCACGGGGAAATGCCGGATCCGCGCCCAGGTCAAAACGGCCGGCGCTGGCGATGGCATCGCCGAACAGCGCCTTGGTGCGTGCGCCGTCCCGTCCAAGCAGGTCGAAGACAAAGCGCTCGAAATTGCTGGCTTTGGAAATATCCATAGACGGGCTGGAGGTCTCATGTGTATCGGCGGTGCCCCGCACCCGGTAGATACCGGTGCGGAAAAACTCATCGAGCACGTCGTTCTCATTGGTGGCAACGACCAGCTTGTCGATCGGCAAACCCATCATGCGGGCCACATGGCCGGCGCACACATTACCGAAATTGCCACTGGGCACACAAAAGCTCACGCGCTGGCTGTTGTCGGTGCTGGCCTGCAAATAGCCCGCAAAGTAGTACACCACCTGCGCCATCAGACGCGCCCAATTGATGGAGTTGACGGTACCGATGCGGTAGCGGCGCTTGAAGTCCAGATCACCGGAGACGCTTTTGACCAGGTCCTGGCAATCGTCAAACACGCCTTTGACGGCAATGTTGATGATGTTGTCGTCCATCAGACTGAACATCTGCGCCTGCTGGAAGGGGCTCATGCGGCCTTGCGGGCTGGTCATGAACACGCGCACACCTTTTTTCCCGCGCATGGCGTACTCGGCCGCACTGCCGGTATCGCCGCTGGTTGCGCCAAAAATATTCAATTCCTCGCCCTGGCGTGCCAGGTGGTATTCGAACAAATTGCCCAGCAGTTGCATGGCCATGTCTTTGAAGGCCAGCGTGGGTCCGTTGGACAAGCCCAGCAAATACAGGCCATCGTCCAGCCGGGTCAGCGGTGTGATCTGGGGCGTGCCGAAAACCGCTTCGGTATAGGTCTTGCGGCACAGCGCGCGCAGGTCGTCCGCAGGGATGTCGTCCACATAAAGAGACACGATTTCATAGGCCAGATCGGCATAGGCCAGGCCACGCCAGCGGTTCAGCGTCGCACCGTCAATCTGGGGGTAGGTTTCTGGCAGGTACAGGCCGCCATCCGGCGCCAAACCTTCCAACAGAATGTCACAAAAACGCCGTCCGGCGGGCGCACTGTGCCCGGCGGTGGCCGTGGCGCGGGTCGAGAAATACAACATGGGAAATCAGGCCAGCTCTTCTTTGCGGATACGAACAATTTTCTGGAGCACGGTGGGCAGGGTTTGCATACGCGTGAGCGCCGTATCCATACGCGACTCAACACAGTCGTGGGTGAGGATGATCAGATCCGTCTGGGCCGCGTTATCGCTGTCAATTTCGTCGGCCTCGCGCTGAATCACAGCGTCAATACTGATGTCGCAATCAGCCAGAATGCCGGCCACCTTGGCCAGAACACCGGCTTGATCTGCCACCCGCAAGCGCAGGTAATAGCTGGTGACCACCGCGCTCATGGGCAGCACCGGCTCGGAGCTCATGGCATCGGGTTGGAAGGCCAGATGGGGCACCCGTTGCGCGGCGTCCGCCGTGTGCAGGCGTGCCACGTCCACCAAATCGGCAATCACGGCCGAAGCGGTTTGCTCAGATCCGGCACCGGCGCCGTAGTACATGGTGATACCGGCAGCGTCGCTCTTGACCATGATGCCGTTCATCGAACCTTCGACGTTGGCCAGCAAACGCTTGGAGGGGATCAGCGTGGGGTGCACGCGCAACTCGATTCCCTGATTGGTGCGCTTGGCAATACCGAGTAACTTGATGCGGTAGCCCATCTGAAAGGCATAGCCAATGTCGGCCGCAGCCAGTTTGGTGATGCCTTCCACATGATCGGGCTTGAACTGGATGGGAATTCCAAAAGCCACCGAAGCCAGAATAGTGGCCTTGTGCGCGGCGTCAAAACCTTCGATGTCGAAACTCGGATCCGCTTCGGCATAACCCAGCGCCTGGGCCTGGGCCAGCACAGCGTCAAAGCCCAGACCTTTGTCGCGCATCTCGCTCAAAATGAAATTAGTCGTGCCGTTGATGATGCCCGCCACCCATTCGATGCGGTTGCCCGAGAGCCCCTCGCGCAAGGCCTTGATGATGGGAATGCTGACCGCCACCGCGCCTTCGAAGGCAACCATCACGCCATGCTGCTGGGCAGCGGCAAACACTTCGTTGCCGTGTTCGGCGAGCAAAGCCTTATTGGCCGTGACCACGTGCTTTCCGTTGGCAATTGCGCGCAAGACCAGGTCTTTGGCCAGCGTGGTGCCGCCGATCACCTCGACCACGATTTCGACATGCGGATCATTCACCACCTCGAAGGGGTCGGCGGTCACCCGCGCGCTGCCACCCACGACGGTACGGGCACGGGCCAGGTCGCGCGCCGCAACAAGGCCAATCTCAATCCCCCGCCCGGCACGGCGCCGGATTTCCTGCTGATTGCGCTGCAAAACGCGGAATGTCCCTCCCCCGACGGTGCCGATACCTAAAAGACCGACCTGTATAGGCTTCAATAACTGGTTCTCTGACATAGAAAATTAGGCGGTCTGCGCGTGGGTTTGACGGAAATTGGCAAGAAAACGGGCGATGCGGGCAATGGCTTCGCGCAAGTCGTCTTCATGGGGAAGGAAAACGATACGAAAATGGTCGGGCGCTGCCCAATTAAAACCGGTGCCTTGCACCAGCATCACGCGGGTCTCGTTCAGTAGATCCAGGAAAAACTCCCGATCATCCGCAATCGGATACAGCTGCGGATCCAGCCGCGCAAACATATAGAGCGCCGCTACCGGCTTCACACAACTCACGCCCGGAATCGCAGTAATCAATTCATAGGCCAAATCCCTCTGGCGGCGCAAACGACCACCCTCCCCGACCAAATCGTCAATGCTCTGGTAGCCGCCCAGTGCAGTCTGCACCGCGTACTGACCGGGCACATTGGGGCACAAGCGCATGTTGGAAAGCATGTTCAGGCCCTCGATGTAATCGCGCGCGTGGCGCTTATCACCTGAGACCACCATCCACCCGGCGCGGTACCCGCAGGACCGGTAACTCTTAGACAGGGAATTGAATGTCAAGGTGAGCACATCGGTGCTCAAGGACGCAATGGCGGTGTGGCGCACGCCGTCGTACAAAACCTTGTCATAGACTTCGTCTGCAAAAATCACCAATCCATATTGGCGGGCAATATCCACGATGGCCCGCAAGGTAGCGTCGCTGTACAGAGCGCCGGTCGGGTTGTTGGGGTTGATGACCACAATGCCTTTGGTGCGGGGCGTGATTTTGGCGCGCATGTCGTCCAGATCCGGGGCCCAACCCCGCGCCTCGTCGCACAGGTAATGCACCGGCTTGCCGCCCGAGAGACTGGCCGCAGCGGTCCACAAAGGGTAATCAGGGGCTGGCAAGAGTAACTCGTCACCATCGTCTAGCAAGGCGTTGGTGGCCATCACAATCAGCTCGCTCGCACCGTTACCCAAATAAATGTCGTCCAGGGTGACCCCTTGGATGTGCTGCTTTTGCGTTTCATGCATCACCGCTTTGCGCGCGGCAAAAATGCCTTTGCTGTCGGAGTACCCCGACGCATTGGAAAGGTTGCGCACCATGTCCTGCTGAATTTCCTCAGGCGCATCAAAGCCGAACACCGCCAGGTTGCCGATATTGAGCTTGATGATTTTTTGCCCCTCCTCCTCCATCTGGCGGGCGCGGTCCATGATGGGGCCGCGGATGTCGTAACACACATTGGCCAGCTTGGCAGATTTGAGAACGGGTTTCAAAGTCCCTCCTTGGGCGGGATGCAGATTGGTAGAGCCGATAATTGGAACACAACAATCCCGTCACCCGCCGCACCCAAACACCCCCGCCATCTATGAAATTTCATGCAGATGCCACCTCCGGCAACGCCATCAGCGGATACGGGGACGGCTGGGTGTCCGTTAATGGACAGCGTTTTGCCCATAGCCTGGTGGTCGGGCACGACCACCTGAGTGAATGGGACTGCCTTGGGTTTGACGCACTCCAGCAGAGCCACTTTGACAGCTTGGCATCGCTGGATCCGGAGTTGCTTATTTTCGGGAGCGGCAAGCGCCTGCGCTTTGCCGCCCCCGCTTTGCTCGCTCATTTGTACGGACGGCGCATTGGCGTCGAGACCATGGACACCCAGGCCGCCTGCCGCACCTACAATTTTTTGCTGGGCGAAGGCCGGCGGGTGGTCGCAGCGCTTCTGATTGATCCGCCCAGCTGACGCCACCGGCGAGGAATTCAACGCCACACACCTGTCCGAAGCGCGCAATTGCGGCTAAAATACCCGGCTTCGGACGGAAGCTGCCGCGAACTAGCAATCATCGGTCAACCGCCCACTCTTTCTGACACATCCAGCACGCGAGACTGAATCATCCTATGGCGATCGTTGTCAATAAACCTCTCCCCGAGTTCGAAGCAAACGCCACCGGGGGCATCCGCGTATCCAATATCTCCCATGTCGGCAAAACGGTGGTTCTGTATTTCTATCCCAAGGACAACACGCCCGGTTGCACAACCGAGGCGATGCAGTTCCGTGACAAATACAAAGACTTCGTCAAGGCTGGCGCACATGTTTTCGGCGTATCCCGCGACAACATGCGCTCACATGATGAATTCAAGAGCAAGCTTGAATTGCCGTTTGAGTTGATTGCTGACACCGAAGAGAAGATGTGCCACATGTTTGGCGTGGTGAAAAACAAAATCATGTACGGCAAAAAGGTCAAAGGAATTGAGCGCAGCACCTTTCTGATCGGACCTGACGGCGTGCTGCGCGAGGAATGGCGAGGACTGAAGGTGGTCGGTCATGTCGACGACGTACTCAAGGCCGTAAAGGCACTGAAAAAAGCGAATGGCAAGCCTGCAGAAAAGGCACCTGCCGCGGTCGTAGAACGCTCTGCCGGCAAAGTGGCAGAAGTCACACAATAAAAAAATCTGCTGCGCGCACGCATTTTTGCGTCATGCCAGGTGTGCATAATGTTTTGATGCATTTTTCTGCAGCGCCTCTTCTCCAAAAAGCCGCCTTTTTTGCAGGCGGCTTTTTTTCGCGAGGAATTGCCTTCAACCCCGCTCACTGATTGCCATTCATGCCCCTGCCGCCCCCACCAGCCAAACGCGCCGACCGCCTCGCATTAGAAAAAATTGCGAAAAGCCAATCCGCTGAGCGCAAAAGCAAGCTGACTCGGCAGTCCGGGCACCACACAGCGGCTACACCCATGGCGCACGAACGCGCTGGCGTGCAAGCTACCAGCGCGGGGGCAGCAGCAGGGCCCCAAATTTCCCCGAACGCCCTCCAGGAAAGCGCCACCGTGCGCTATCTACCGGTAACGGGTAACAGCGGCGCAAAGCCTGCTCGTACACACCAGGGACAGCGCAGACGCGGCAGCGGTCCAGCCAAATTGTTTGTGCTGGATACCAACGTGTTGCTGCACGACCCGATTTGCCTGTTCCGATTCGAAGAGCACGACATTTTCCTACCCATGATCGTGCTGGAGGAGTTGGACGGTCACAAAAAAGGCATGACGGAAGTGGCCCGCAATGCGCGCCAGACCAGTCGAACCTTGGACGCGCTGGCGGCGCAGCCGGATTGCGACATTACGCAAGGCCTGGCGCTCAACACCACCGGCCATACCGATGCGCGTGGCAAGCTCTTGTTCCAGACGGAACCATTGAACTACACCCTACCGGCCAGCTTACCGCAGGGCAAAGCAGACAACCAGATCCTGGGTGTCGTTGAGGCCCTGCGCAGCAAGCTCCCTGATCGCGAAGTCGTGCTGGTATCCAAGGACATCAACATGCGGGTCAAAGCCCGCGCCCTGGGACTCAACACTGACGACTACAAGAACGATAAAACCCTTGAAGACGGTGACTTGCTCTACTCCGGAGCCTTGGCACTACCCGCTGATTTTTGGGCCAGCCACGGGCAAGCGGTAGAAAGCTGGCAGCAAGGGCCGCACACGTTTTACAAAGTGGACGGTCCGGTTGTGCCTGAGATGTATATCAACCAATTTGTGTACTTTGAAGCACCGGGCGAGCCGAGTCTGTATGCGCGGGTCACCGAAATCCGGGGCACTACGGCGATTTTGCGCACCTTGAAAGACTTCAACCACCTGAAGAATGCGGTGTGGGGTGTGACCGCACGCAACCGCGAACAAAATTTCGCCATGAATCTGCTGACCGACCCGGAAGTCGATTTCGTCACCCTGACCGGCACTGCGGGCACCGGCAAAACGCTGATGGCACTTGCGGCCGGACTCACACAGGTTCTGGACGACCGTCGTTACACCGAAATCATCGTGACGCGCGCCACTGTCAGCGTGGGCGAAGACATTGGCTTTCTGCCAGGAACCGAAGAAGAAAAAATGGGCCCATGGATGGGCGCCTTGGACGACAACCTGGAAGTCCTAGCCAAGACCGAGAACAGCGCTGGCGAATGGGGTCGGGCTGCAACCAACGAATTGGTGCGCAGCCGCATCAAGGTCAAAAGCATGAACTTCATGCGTGGACGTACTTTTTTGAACAAGTACGTGATCATCGATGAGGCACAGAACCTCACACCCAAGCAGATGAAAACGCTGGTCACCCGGGCTGGGCCGGGAACCAAAATTGTCTGCATGGGCAATCTGGCGCAAATCGACACGCCCTACCTGACCGAGGGCTCCTCAGGACTGACATTTGCCGTGGACAAGTTCAAAGGTTGGCCGCACGGCGGCCACATCACGCTGGCGCGGGGCGAACGTTCACGCCTGGCCGACTTTGCCAGCGAAGTGCTTTAAAAATCTCCGCTACTGGCCCCGTGGGCCAGGCTTTCGAATTTGGTGATGTTGCGCAAGAACGCCAGCTTGACGGTGCCAGTCGGTCCGTTACGCTGCTTGGCGATGATGATTTCCGCCACACCGGGCTCCTTGCAAGCGTCTTTGGTGTAGTACTCGTCGCGGTAGATGAACATGATGATGTCGGCGTCTTGCTCAATCGCTCCCGACTCGCGCAAGTCACTCATCATGGGTCGCTTATCGGGGCGGGATTCCACGCTGCGGTTGAGCTGTGAAAGCGCAATCACCGGGCATTGCAACTCTTTGGCAAGGGTTTTGAGCCCGCGGGAAATTTCTCCCAACTCCGTCGCACGGTTTTCTCCATCGCTATCGGTTCCGCTCATCAGTTGCAGGTAGTCGACCACGATCAGCCCGAGCTTGCCACATTTGCGCGCTAGTCGACGTGCGTTGGCGCGCAGTTGCGCCGAATTCAAGCCGGCGCTTTCATCAATATGCAAGGAAACGGTCCGCAGGCGTTCAATCGCCTCGGTCAGCCGCGGCCATTCATCATCGGTGAGCTTGCCGGTGCGCAAGTGACCTTGGTCGATGCGGCCAATGGAGCCCACCACGCGCACCGCCAATTGCGCCGCGCCCATTTCCATGGAAAACACTGCAACCGGCAAACCCTCGTTCAGAGCGACATGCTCGGCAATATTGATCGCCAGAGCCGTTTTTCCCATCGACGGACGTGCCGCAAGAACCACCAGATCGCCCGCCTGAAAACCAGCGGTCATGCGATCCAGATCATAAAAACCGGTTGGTACACCGGTGACGTCGTTCGGGTTGTCGGCCATTTCCTGAACCCGATCCAGCAGCGTCACGACCAGACTACCCATGTCCTGGAAACCCTGTTTGTGGCGCTGGCCCTGCTCACCAATGCTGAAAATCTTTTGCTCGGATTCGTCCACGATGTCCGACACCGGGCGGCCTTTCGGGTTGAAGGCGTTGGTGGCGATCTGGTCGCTGGCGGTTAGCAGCTTGCGCAAAATTGAGCGATCCCGCACGATTTCGGCGTATCGGCGGATGTTGGCAGCCCCCGGAACGTACTGGGCCAGCGCGTTCAGATATGCCAGCCCCCCCGCTTCGTCCGCCTTACCCTGGCTTTGCAAATGCTCGAAAACCGTGATGACATCAGCCGGGCGACTGGCATTGATGATGGAAAAAACTGCACCGAATACCAGGCGGTGCTCGTAGCGGTAAAAATCATCCTCTGTCAGGATATCGGCTACCGCGTCCCAAGCCTGGTTGTCGAGCAGCAAACCGCCGAGTACACTGGACTCGCCCTCTACCGAGTGCGGCGGCACGCGTAACTGGGCAATCTGCCGGTCCGGCGCCGTCTCTTCGCTGCTTCCAACTGCCATAGAGTCTCCAAAGAAAAAAGCCGCTCGGCTTCAACCCAGCGGCTTTTCATCAGGGTGGCCTGCAGACCTGCAGTCTGCACACCCCTCGCGGGTATCAGGCCGTTTCGCCGTACACCGAAACCGTGATGTCGACCACCACATCAGTGTGCAAAGCCACCGAAACCGTAGTATCACCCACGGTTTTGATCGGGCCGTTGGGCATACGCACTGCGGCTTTGACTACCTTGTAGCCGGTTTTACCCAGTTCTTCGGCAATATCAAAGTTGGTGACCGAACCGAACAAACGTCCGTCGACACCCGCTTTTTGGGTCAGCTTCACCGTTGAACCGGCCAGTTTTTCGCCCAGTGCGGTGGCCTCTGCCAATTTGGCAGCAGCAGCAGCTTCGAGCTCCTTGCGGCGGGCTTCGAACTCGGCTTTAGCCGACTCGGTAGCACGGCGTGCGCGGCCCGAGGGGATCAGAAAGTTGCGAGCGTAGCCATCTTTGACTTTGACAATCTCACCGAGGTTGCCGAGGTTCACGACCTTGTCGAGAAGAATAATTTGCATGCTGGTACTCCTCAGATTTTGTGCTGGTCGCTGTAGGGCAACAGGGCCAGAAAGCGGGCGCGTTTGATCGCAGTATTCAACTGACGTTGAAAGATCGCACGGGTTCCCGTCAAACGGGCCGGAATAATTTTTCCGTTCTCGGCGATGAAGTCACGCAAGGTGTCGATATCTTTGTAGTCGATCTCCTCGACACCCGTGACCGTGAAGCGGCAGAAGCGCTTGCGCTTGAAAAGCAAAGACTGGGTGTTGCGCTTGGGGCGCTTGTCTTTGTTGAATTTTTTAAATGTAGCCATCTTGATACCTCAACTAATCTTGAACAAATTCCTGAACCTGAAAAACCAGCGACTTGGATTGCCGCCCGTTTGCCAAAAAACCACTGAACTTCCAACTACTGCCCAAGGGCTGCGCAGCCAAACGTTCCGCCACTGCCCCAAAAGCCATTGCTTTCACAGACACTTCGACGGTGCGCTGCGCATGCACATCGGACACTTGGGAGTTGTGTTGCAAATAAAAACCAAGTGCCGGGAGGCCTGCCGGTGTGTAACGCATCGCGTCACGCTCGACCAGCACCCCACTGAGCTGGACTTGGTTCATCGCCTTGGCGTCGGTGTCGCTCCTGTTAGGCGTGGAAGTCCGACGGCTGCGAACGACGGGCTTCCTCACGCTCCACCGAACGCATCATCGAAGATGGGCCGGTTTCAGCTTTCTTTTTGGAGACTGTGAGGTGGCGCAGAACGGCGTCATTGAACTTGAACGCATGCTCCAGTTCAGCCATCACTGTCTGGTTGGCCTCGATGTTGATGCACAGGTAATGGGATTTGGCCAGCTTGTTGATCATGTAAACCATCTGACGACGGCCCCAATCTTCAACGCGGTGGATGTGACCACCGCCAGCGGTGATCATTCCTTTATAACGTTCCAGCATGGCTGGAACTTGCTCGCTCTGATCCGGGTGGATCATGAGAATGATTTCATAGTGACGCATTCAAACTCCTTATGGAAAATCCCTTGTGGGACATGAAGTCACCCCCAGCGTCTGCGGGGTGTGACAAGGCGAAGCCCATGATTCTAACAGTTAGCGGTGTGCAAGCTGTTTCCAGGTCGCGATGACGCTGTCAGGGTTGAGCGAGATCGACGAAATACCCTCGTCTTGCAACCAGCGCGCGAAGTCCGGGTGGTCGCTTGGCCCTTGGCCGCAAATCCCGATGTACTTGCCCTGCTTCTTACACGCGGCAATTGCCATCCGGATCAGCGCTTGCACCGCAGGGTCCCGCTCATCGAAATCGGCCGCCAGCAGCTCCATCCCCGAATCGCGGTCCAGTCCCAGCGTGAGCTGTGTTAGATCGTTGGAGCCAATGGAGAAGCCGTCAAAGTACTCCAAAAAGGCCTCCGCCAGAATCGCGTTGCTTGGGATCTCGCACATCATGACCAGTTGCAAGCCATCTTTGCCCCGCTCCAGGCCCTGACTGGCCATCAGTTCGGTAACTCGGCGCGCCTGCTCCAGGGTCCGCACAAAGGGCACCATGACCTGCACATTGTCTAAACCCATGGTGTTACGCACGCGCTTGATCGCCTCGCATTCCATGGCGAATGCCTCCCGAAAATCGGCGCTGACGTAGCGCGCTGCACCGCGAAAACCCAGCATGGGATTTTCTTCTTCGGGCTCGTAACGGCTGCCGCCAATCAGTTTGCGGTATTCATTGCTCTTGAAATCTGACAAGCGCACGATGACCGGCTTGGGCCAAAAAGCCGCGGCGATCGTAGCCACACCCTCGGCCACCTTGTCCACATAAAAAGCCCGGGGTGAGGCATGTCCGCGGGCCACCGACTCGACAGCAATTTTCAGATCCGGTGCGACGTGGGGATAGTCCAGGATGGCCTTGGGGTGCACACCGATGTTGTTGTTGATGATGAATTCCAGGCGCGCCAACCCGACTCCGGCATTGGGCAACTGGCAGAAATCAAACGCCAGCTGGGGGTTGCCCACATTCATCATGATTTTGAGATCTATCGCGGGCATGGCGCCGCGTTCCACTTCACTGACCTCTGTCTCCAGCAACCCGTCGTAAATAAAACCGGTATCGCCCTCGGCACAGCTGACCGTGACCAGCATGCCGGTATGCAAATGGTCGGTCGCGTCGCCGCACCCAACCACGGCGGGGATGCCAAGCTCGCGGGCAATGATCGCGGCATGGCAGGTACGCCCGCCACGGTTGGTGACGATGGCGGCGGCGCGCTTCATCACCGGTTCCCAGTTGGGATCCGTCATGTCCGTGACCAACACATCGCCGGCTTGCACCTGGTCCATGTCTTCCACGCTGTGGACCACACGAACCGAACCCGTACCGATCTTTTGTCCAATCGCCCGGCCCTGGGCTTTGATCGCGCCCCGCCCTTTGAGCGCATACCGCAGCTCAGGCGCATTGCCCGCCTGGCTTTTGACGGTCTCGGGACGGGCCTGCAGGATGTACAGGCCGCCGTCCACACCGTCTTTGCCCCACTCGATGTCCATGGGACGGCCGTAATGCTCTTCAATAACCAGCGCGTAGCGGGCCAGTTGCAGCACATCGGCGTCGGTCAGCGAATACCGGTTGCGCATTTCGGAAGGTACTTCGGTGGTCTTGACCAAAGACCCGCCTGCGGCCTTTTCTTCTGCGTCGGCGAACTCCATCTGCACCAGCTTGGAGCCCAGACTGCGCCGAATCACCGCTGGAAATCCGGCGCGCAAAGTCGGCTTGTGGACATAAAACTCATCCGGGTTCACCGCGCCCTGCACCACCGTCTCGCCCAGTCCATAGCTGGAGGTGATGAAAACTACATCGGTGAAACCGGACTCCGTGTCCAGAGTGAACATCACCCCCGCCGCACCTTTGTCCGAGCGCACCATGCGCTGCACGCCGACGCTGAGCGCAACCACGTCATGGGCAAAGCCTTTGTGCACGCGGTAGCTGATGGCCCGGTCGTTGTAGAGCGAGGCGAATACTTCGCGCATCTTGTGCAATACATCATCGATACCGGTGACATTCAAAAAAGTTTCTTGCTGCCCGGCAAAGGAGGCGTCTGGCAAATCTTCAGCGGTGGCCGAGGAGCGCACTGCGAACGAAGCCCGGGCGTCACCGCCTAACAAGGTGGCAAAAGCGGCGCGCACCGCCTGCTCAAACGCCGGAGGCAGCGGCTGCGCCTCCACCAACGCGCGGATGCGTGCGCCAATCTGCGCCAAGGCGCGCACATCCTCGCCATCCCAATGGGCCAACTCGGCAGAAATTTGCAGATCCAAGCCGCCGTAACGCAAAAACTCCCGGTAGGCATGGGCGGTAGTGGCAAAACCGCCAGGCACTTTGACGCCTTGCGGTAACTGGGAAATCATCTCCCCCAGGCTTGCATTCTTGCCCCCCACCACTTCCACATCCGACATCCGCAGGTGCTCAAAAGGCACCACCCAATCGGTCACTTCAAACAGGTTTGACATCACAACTCCTAAGTTAAAAACCGGTTTTGCAAAGCGAGACCCGCCCACTCCCGCGCCGGCATCTAAGCGCCTGAAGCCGCCCTGTGTGTGTTCTTGTGGGGCGGCGGGGATACGTCTGCTTACAAATTGGTAACAATTGTAGGCCGCGCACTTTCGCGGCCTACCAAGGCAACCGCATGTCAAAACGCAGCGTATTTTTTGTATCGGACGGCACCGGCATCACCGCCGAAACCTTCGGCAACGCCATACTGGCGCAGTTTGAAACCCAAACCCGGCATGTGCGCCTGCCGTTTGTGGACACGGTGGACAAGGCCTACCAGGCGGTTCGCCAGATCAACCACGCCGGCGAGGTCGACGGCACCCGCCCCATCGTCTTTACAACCTTGGTCGATATGGAGGTTCTTGCGGTGTTACGGGGGGGCTGCAAATGCATGTTTCTGGACATGTTTGGCACCTTTGTCGAACCCCTGGAGGCCGAGCTCGATCTCAAATCCAACCACCGGGTGGGGCGTTTCAGTGATGTATCCAAAAGCCAGGCCTACCATGACCGCATCGAGGCTATCAACTTTTCATTGGCACACGATGATGGCCAAAGCAACCGGGATTTACAGCTGGCAGATGTGATTCTGGTGGGGGTCAGCCGCAGCGGCAAAACGCCAACATCGCTGTACCTGGCCATGCAGTACGGCCTGAAAGCCGCCAATTACCCTTTGATCCCCGAAGACTTCGAGCGCCAGCAACTGCCACCTGCACTTCTGCCCCACCGCAGCAAAATTTTCGGCCTCACCATCCTGCCCGAACGGCTGAGCGAGATTCGCAATGAACGGCGGCCAGGCTCCGGCTATGCGTCCCTTGCCAACTGCCGCATGGAAGTCAGTGAAGCCGAAGCCATGATGCGCCGCAGCGGCATCCGCTGGCTATCGACCACCACCAAATCGATTGAAGAAATCGCCACCACCATCTTGCAGGAACTGCACCCGCAGCGGCTGGCCTACTAGCCCAGATCAGAGCCCGATGGCGGCAATCCCGGCGCGGGCGATCTGGGCATCTTCCGGCGATTTGACCCCGCTTACACCCACCGCCCCCAGGCATTGCCCATCTTTCATGATGGGCACGCCGCCTTCCAGCATGCCCTCGATGGTGGGCGCGCTCAGGAAAGAAACCCGGCCATCTTTATTGATCACTTCCTCGTAAATCCGTGATTCGCGGCAGCCCAAAGCCGATGTGCGGGCCTTGGCCGGTGCAATCAGCGTGGAAATCGGGGGGGCACCGTCGAGCCGTTGGAACCACAACTGGTGCCCGCCATCGTCCACGATCGAAATGCAGACTGCCCAGTTATTTTTAATTGCCTCGGCCTCCGCCGCTGCGGCAATGGCTTTCAAATCAGAGGCTTCTAGCGCGAATTTGGTCTTCATGGTGCGGGCTTCCCGAGTGGTCAAAAGTCCAAGCATACCGTGCGCGCCAACACGGAGCCGCCGCCGCCCGGCTTGGGCAGACAACCTTCTGTGCATAAGGTTTTTTGCCGCGGCACTTGTAATCTGCCCGGATGGCGCAAAATAGCCGCTGCGACTTCGTGCTTGAGGCGCATTATTTTTTTAGGAGTTTCACCGTGAACGAACCGTACAACACCCTGGAACACACTTACGGCTACGCCCTGTCGGGCGCAGAGCGCAACCGCGTGCTGCGCAACACCTATTGGCTGCTGGCTATCAGCATGGTTCCAACCATTCTGGGTGCGTGGATTGGCGTGGAGACCGGAGTCTCAGCTGTCTTCAACGGCATCCTGGGCTTTGTGCTCATGCTGGCAGGTATGTTTGGTTTCATCTATGCGATTGAGCGTACGAAAAATTCCGCAGCTGGAGTGCCCGTGCTGCTTGGCTTCACTTTCTTCATGGGTCTGATCCTCTCCCGCCTGATCGGGCACGTGCTGGGCTTTCGCAATGGTGCCGAACTGGTGATGACTGCCTTCGGCGGTACCGCAGGTGTATTTTTTGTGATGGCCAGCCTGGCCACCGTGATCAAGCGTGACCTTTCGGGTATGGGCAAATGGCTCTTTGTAGGCGTGATCATTCTGCTCGTAGCCAGCGTAATCAACATTTTCCTTGGATCAAGCGCGCTGATGCTGGCGATGTCGGTGATTTCTATGGCTATCTTCAGCGCTTACATGCTGTATGACCTCAAGCAAATCATCGACGGCGGCGAAACCAATTACATCAGTGCAACTCTTGCCCTGTATCTGGACATCATCAACGTGTTCCAGACACTGCTGAGCCTGCTCGGCATCTTCGGCGGTGAGCGCGAATAAGCCCTGCCCGCCACCTTAAAAAAGGCCCCTCGGGGCCTTTTTTGTTGCTCGGGCAGACTTCGCTTTGCGCCACTTATTCCCGCTCAAACACCGCAATACTTTCCACATGCGCGGTGTGCGGAAACATATTGACCACCCCCGCCGCCACGCAGTGGTAACCGGCCTCATGCACCAGCACGCCGGCGTCGCGCGCCAGGGTTGCCGGGTTGCAGCTCACATAGACCAGCCGCTTCGGGGCTACCCAGTTACCACGAAGATCCGGCGACTGCTGCAAGGCTGCCAAAGCGTTCACCAACGCATAAGCTCCTTCGCGCGGCGGATCCAATAACCACTTGTGGGCCAAACCATCCGCAAGCAGCGCCTGCGGACTCATCTCAAACAGGTTGCGCACCACAAAATGCGTGGGAGCCAATGCGCTGTTGCGGTTGGCGCGGGCAGCGTTATCGCGGTAGTTATCCTGGGCGCGCTGCACCAGCGATGCCGCGCCCTCCACGCCCACAACCTCGGCAGCCAGCGTCGCCAGGGGCAAGGTGAAGTTGCCTAAACCGCAAAACCAGTCGATCACCCGCTCCTGCCGGCTCACCTGCAGAAGGGCCAGCGCACGGGCCACAAGCGTGCGGTTGATGTGGGGGTTGACCTGGGTGAAGTCGGTGGGACGAAAGGGCATCTCCACATCAAACTGCGCCAGTGCGTAGGCCAAAGGCGCGGTGGCATGACCGCTACGCTCGGGCAGAGGGCTAATGGTCTCAGGTCCTTTGGACTGCAGCCACCATTGAACACCCGGGTGCCTCACCGCAAATTCCTGCAGCCGCTCGACGTCGGATGCGCTTAATGGCTGCAAATGACGCAAGACCAGCGCCGTGGTCGGCGCCATCTCAGCGCTCGACTGCGGCGCTTCACCGACGGCTAATTCAATTTGCGGGATGATCTGCGCAGCATCCATGGACGCGATCAGCGCGCGCAAGGGCAGCAACATGGCGCTCACATGCGGCGGCAATACCGGACACTGCGCCATATCGGCCACAAAATGGCTTTTGCGCTCATGGAACCCAATGAGAACCGCGCCCTTTTTCCGCACAAAGCGCACCGACAGGCGCGCCCGGTAACGATAAGCCCAGGCCGGGCCTTCAATCGGACGCAGGACCATGCCCAGCGCGACTTTGCCAATATGGGTCAGGTTGTCTTCCAGCACCCGCTGTTTCACCGCCACCTGGGCGCTGGGATGCAGATGCTGCATCTTGCAGCCGCCGCAGGCCCCGGTGTGCAGCCCAAAGTGCGGACACGGCGGACGCACCCGCTGGGAAGACTCGTGGTGAATCTCCGTCACCGTGCCTTTGTCAAAACTGCTTTTGCTGCGATGGATTTGCGCGCTCACAATCTCGTAGGGCAAGGCACCGTCGATGAACACCACTTTGCCGTCTTCGCGGTGCGCCACGCCTTGCGCTTCCAAATCGAGTGCGCGCACCCGCAATTGGCCTTCAGGCAAGGGGGCATCGACGGGGGAACAGGGAGCAGTTTGCATGGATGCTGGCGGGCAGTTAAACCCGGCCGAAAGGCTGGTTCAGCGGCTGCTGAGGTATTTAAGTGGGTCGACCGGTCGGCCCAGTCGGCGGACTTCGAAATGGAGCTTCACCCGGTCGCTGTCGGTGCTGCCCATTTCAGCAATTTTTTGGCCTTTTTTGACACTTTGGTCTTCCTTGACCAGAATCGTCTGGTTGTGGGCATAGGCAGTCAAAAACAAATTGTTGTGCTTGATGATGATCAGCTTGCCGTAGCCGCGCAAACCCTCTCCCGCGTACACCACCTTACCCTCCGCCGCCGCCAGCACCGCGTCACCGGCACCACCGGCCAAATCCAAGCCTTTGCGGTTTTTGGTCTCATCAAAACCGGCAATGACCTCGCCCTTGGCAGGCCAGGCAAATTCCATGGTCTCGTCCGCAGCAGGGGGCGTCGCTGGCGCTGAGCTGGAGGCTGGCGCTGCGGCGCCCGACTTAGCCGGTGGCAGGGTTGCACCGGCTAGCTCAGGCGGGGTCGAAACACCGGCCCCGGCAACCGGCTTGGTCGGCACAGACGCCGCTGCGGGCGTGGCAGCCGGTGCGGGCATCGCCGCAGGCCCCGATCCGGGCGCAGGTGCTTTGGACGGCGCGGGCGCGGGCAAAGGAACAGGCGGCAAAGGGTTTGCGCTCAGACGGGCGCTGGCCACGGGCTTGGCCACAGCCGGCTCCTCCGGGGGCACTACCCGGTAGACATCGCCAATTTCAATCTTGTTCGGATTTTCGATGCCGTTCCAGCGCGCAATATCACGGTAATTCTGACCCGCGTCCAGGCCAATACGGATCAACGTATCGCCCTTTTGCACGGTGTAGTAGCCGGGCTTGCCCGCGTTTTCCACACCAAAAGGTGGGCGCTTGGGCGTGGAGTCCGGTGGCGGAATTTGCGCCGCAGTTGCTTCGGCGCCCGTGCTGGCTGCTGCTGCAACTTGATCAGCCACCGGGGCTGCCGGGCTGGAGGCTTTTGCTTTGGCCTTGCCCCAATCAACCACCGGAGCGCGGCGCTGGTGACCCCAGCCGCAGGAACCCAATGCGAATGCCATCGTGATCGACAGCGCCAGCAGGGTCCACGCTCCGATCTTCCGATGCACCATTGGAAAGCCTTTCAGAGAAAACCCGATTTTAGGGGGACGAAATGCACCGCTTCGAGCACGGTATGGCGCAGGCCCTGCGCTGTTTTATCGACAACCATGAGTACCTGCTCTGCCGATGCCTGCCCGTTCGCGGCTGCGGAAACCGGGGCCACAAGGCGTCCACCCACTGCCAACTGGTCAAGCCAGGCCGGCGGAATGGCTTCTCCACCTGCCGCCGCGATGATCCCGGCATAGGGCGCGCCAGAAGGGAAACCCAACATACCGTCGCCAAACAGCAGGTGCACATTGGGCAAAAAAAGATTACGCAAATTAGCGCGCGCCTTGTCATGCAAACCGCGCAGGCGCTCGATCGAATACACCTCACTGGCGAGCAAACTCAGGATAGCGGCCTGGTAGCCGCAACCGGTGCCGATCTCCAGCACCCGACCCATTTTGCGTGGGCTGCCATTGCGCAGCAGTTCTGCCATACGCGCCACCACGCTGGGCTTGGAGATGGTTTGTCCCAGGCCAATCGGCAAGCTGGTGTCTTCGTAACCCTGATTAGCCAGCGCGCTGTCCACGAAGCGGTGGCGTTCCACAGCGGCCATCGCGGCCAGCACGCCAGCGTCGCGAATACCCAGGGCAGCGAGTTTCTCCACCATACGCTGCCGAACGGCCCCGCTATCCAGCCCAATGCCCTGCGGCTGTTCAATGCCGACCGGTGCCGGGCGCGGCTTGGGTTGATCGCCCAGACCTTTGACGCGCGCGGGAAAAGAGGGGCGCTCCTTCATGGTCAGGCCTTCGCCTCAGGTCGGCGCTGCAGACCAGACCGGCTTGTCGGCCCATGCCTGCAAGGACTGGTGGTCGGTCAAATCGACTTTGAGCGGCGTAACCGACACATGGCCCAGGGCGGTAGCGTGGAAATCGGTTCCATCCGCGTCGTCCTTCGCCGGGCCGGACGCGCCGATCCAATACATGGTCTGGCCGCGCGGACTCTGCTGCACGATGACAGGCTCCGCTGCATGGCGTTTACCCAGGCGGCACACCCGGGTGCTTTGTATACGGTCAAAAGGCAGGTTGGGAATGTTCACATTGAGCAACCAGGGCGCGCCGCCCACATGCCCTTCATGAATCAGGCTCTGCACGATTTCACGCGCCTTACGGGCCGCCGATGCGAGCTCATGCCAGTCTTTGTCAACTTGGGAAAAGGCAATCGCCGGGATATCAAACAGATATCCCTCCATGGCCGCGCCGACGGTGCCCGAATAAATCGTGTCATCGCCCATGTTTGCGCCGTTGTTGATGCCAGACACGACCAAATCGGGGCGGTAATCCAGCAAACCGGACAGGGCGATGTGCACGCAATCAGCGGGCGTACCGTTGACGTAGCGAAAGCCATTGCTGCCGCGCTGCACGTACAAGGGTGAAGTCAAGGTAAGAGCGTTGGACTTGGCGCTGTTGTTGTGCTCTGGGGCGATCACCTCGACGGTGGCAATGTCTTTGAGTGCCTCGTACAGCGCCACAATACCAGGGGCGGTGTAACCATCATCGTTAGAAATCAGAATGTGCATAGCCGTATCGCTTGGTTCAACCCATTGTAGGTGGCGCAACCGCGCGCCGGTACGCCGAGGCCATGCAGGCGTGCATGCAGGTCCGGCAGGCCGGACCTGACTTGATCAACCGCCTTTTTTGGAGCGTTTGCCGGGGTTCTTCTTGCTGCGGGTGGACACGCCACGCTCCAGGCTCACGCGCTGGCCCCGGCCAGCGCTTGGGATGGACATTCCGGGCAAGGGTTTGGGTGCGGGGGTGGCTCGGCGGTCTGCCTCGGTGACGATCTTGTTGCCCATGGCGAAAATTCCTGAAAGGTTGAAAACAAAGGCGCGTATTTGAACACTGTTTGCGGGCCGTCCGCCGCGAAGCCTAGCCGCAGCCCACCACACTGGCACCGCCATCGACCGCCAGCCACTGCCCGGTGATGTGTTTTCCGGCATCGGACGCAAACAGCACGCACAGGCCCTTGAGATCCTCATCGTCTCCCAGGCGTTGCAGCGGCGCAACGGCGGCAAGCCGATCTTCGCCGATGGATGCCATGAGACCGGCGGTCATCTTGCTGGGGAAAAAGCCCGGACAAATCGCATTCACCGTGATGTTGTACTTGCCCCACTCCGCCCCCAGAGCGCGGGTGAAATTGACTACCGCACCTTTGGACGTGTTGTAAGCAATCGTGGTCATGGCCGGGGTGTTGCCGTTCAAGCCTGCAATGGATGCGACGTTGATGATGCGCCCGCTGCGACGGGGAATCATGGACTTTTTTGCAATGCGCTGGCTCAGCAAAAAGTACCCGCGCACATTCAGATTCATGACCTTGTCCCAGGCGTCTGCGGGGTGGTCTTCGGCAGGCGCGCCCCAGGAAGCACCGGCGTTATTCACCAGAATATCCAGATGCCCAAACTGCGCCAGCGTCTCATCAGCAAGGCGCTTGATCTCCACATCGTTGGCGCAGTCGGCGGCAATCCAGTGGACATCGATACCCTGCGCCTTGAGTTCCGCTGCGGCACCGTCCAGATCTTGTGCCTTGCGCGAACTCAGCATCACCGTGGCCCCGGCCTCACCCAAGGCGCGCGCCAACTGCAAACCCAGCCCGCGGGAACCGCCGGTTACCAGCGCGGTCTTGCCACGCAAGTCAAACAATTGCTGGATAGTTTTGCTCATTGATGGCTCCTGTTCAATCAAAGCGCGGGGTTGGCTGGCTGCTCGGCAGACTCAGGGCTACTTTTCCTTGCGTCCCATGAGGCTGCGCACGTAAATCAAGATGCAGCCCAGCGCCACCATGGGCAGCCCCAAGCACAAACTCCAATCGGCCAGAGTCGCATCCATGGGCCGCAGGAAATGCGAAATGACCACCAGCAGCAATCCGCCGTAAATACAAACCCACACCCAGCGCTGAAGGATAGTGAATTGCGCGTTATCAATCGCGTGATGGGGTTTGATCATGGGCATGGTGTGGACTTTCTCTTGAATCGCGGTACAGATGGGCTCTTACAAAAGCGGAGCGCGAGGCTCCACCATGCGCCTCCACGGTGGAGCTCAACCCATCAAAAAAAGCCAACCGGCGAACCAGTTGGCTTCTTTAATTTGGTGGAGCTGGGGGGATTTGAACCCCCGTCCGTCAGCCTTTATCGAGCAGATCTACATGTTTAGTGGTCTGATTTGGGTCTCGCCCTGGTGCACGCGCAGCCACACGCTTACACCGTCGCCAGCACCCTATTGTCTCGCCCCTGACCAAGGTACCCGGTCAAGCGCCAGCCGATGTGAATGACCTTACAGCCTGGACGATGCGGCTTTCACCCCATCACCCTTGCCCAGCCCATCGGCCTGCTGTTGTAAGGCTCACTGGTTATTAAGC
>CANFHZ010000007.1 GCA_947446885.1 Comamonadaceae bacterium | reverse complement strand
GAAATGCGCGCTGCGGGTGACAAAGCCGGCGGTGACCATGCAGCCTGCGACGGTACCGATCTTGGACGCCACGAACACGGTGCGGATCTCGGCCATGCCGATGACCTCTTCGCGCTTCTCGGGCGCGAGCATGCCAGACATGGCTGCTTTCAACTCATCGACCGCGTCGTAAATGATGTTGTAGTAGTGGATGTCCACGCCATTGCCTTCGGCCAGCTTGCGCGCTCCGGCATCGGCCCGCACGTTAAAGCCGATGACGATGGCCTTGGACGCAATCGCCAGGTTGATGTCGGACTCGCTGATGCCGCCCACAGCCGAGTAGACCATCTGTACCTTGACCTCCTCGGTAGAGAGTTTGAGCAGGGACGCGGCCAGCGCCTCTTGCGAACCCTGTACATCGGCTTTGACAATGATGGGCAACATCTTGATGTCGCCCGAGGTCATGTCGGCAAACACCGAATCCAGCTTGGCGGCTTGCTGCTTGGCCAGCTTGGTGTTACGGAACTTGCCGGCACGGTAGGTCGCAATTTCCCGGGCGCGCCGCTCATCGGACATGACCATGAACTCGTCACCCGCCTGCGGAACCTCCGTCAGACCCTGGATTTCCACGGGGATCGAAGGCCCTGCAGTCTTGGCGGGCTTGCCGTTTTCGTCGAGCATGGCGCGCACGCGGCCATAGGTCTGGCCAGCCAGAACCACGTCGCCCGCCTTCAGCGTGCCGGATTGAACCAACACCGTTGCCACAGGTCCGCGACCCTTGTCCAGCTTGGCCTCAATCACCAGGCCTTTGGCCATGGCGTCCACCGGCGCACGCAACTCCAACACCTCGGCCTGCAACAAGACCTGTTCCAGCAGATCATCAATGCCCTGCCCGGTTTTGGCAGACACACTGACAAAAGGCGACTCGCCGCCGAATTCCTCCGGCACCACCTCTTCGACCACCAGCTCGTTTTTCACGCGCTCAGGGTTGGAATCGGGCTTGTCGATTTTGTTGATCGCCACCACGATGGGGACGCCCGCGGCCTTGGCGTGCTTGATCGCTTCTTTGGTCTGCGGCATGACACCGTCATCAGCAGCCACCACCAAGATCACGATATCCGTTGCCTGCGCGCCGCGGGCACGCATGGCCGTGAAAGCCTCGTGTCCAGGCGTATCCAAAAAGGACACCATGCCGCGCGCGGTCTCGACGTGGTAAGCCCCGATGTGCTGGGTGATACCGCCCGCCTCACCCGAGGCGACTTTGGCGCGGCGGATGTAGTCCAGCAGCGAGGTCTTGCCGTGGTCAACGTGGCCCATCACGGTTACCACCGGCGCACGCGGCAGTGACTCCGCATGGGATTGCACCTCGTCGTCGGTGAAGGCTTCCGGGTCGTCCAGCGCCGCGATCACGGCGGTGTGGCCCAACTCTTCCACCACGATCATGGCGGTGTCCTGGTCCAACGGCTGGTTGATGGTGACCATCTGGCCCAGCTTCATCAGCTGCTTGATCACCTCGCTGGCCTTGATGGCCATTTTGTGGGCCAACTCGGCCACGGTAATCGTCTCCGGAACGTGAACCTCGATCACACGCGCTTCGACGGGGGCGGATGCGCTTTGGTGCTCATCGCGGTCGTGCCCGCGTTTGCCACGTGGGCCGGCGCGCCAGTTGCTTGAACGTCCGGTACCAGCACCCGTGTCTCCACGGGTTTTGATCTCTTTTTTCTTGGCCGTATCGCCTGCCCAGCTGCTGGAGAGCTTGGCGGATTTGACCTCTTTGCCCGTACCGGCGCCTGGTGCGCCACCCGGCTTGGCCTTGGCCACGGTGCTACCGGCCGCAGGCTTGTGCAAAGTGCCTTTGACGGCGGACTTGGCATCCACTGGGGGCTTGACTTCTTCCGGCTTCTTGGCAACCAGCACCTTCTTGGGCGTGGACATCATCATCCGGATGGCGGAGGCTTCAGCCTCGGCCTTGCGGCGACGGTCGCCCAATTCGGCGGCGCGCGCCGCGTCTTCTTCAGAGGCCGCTTTAGAGGCCGCAGCAGCTTGGGCCAGGCTGTCCAGACGCGCCTGCTCGGCAGCGGCCTTGGCGTCTTCCTTGGCTTGCTGGGCCTGCAGTTCTTCAGCGGATGGTTGGATTTTGTTGCCGACTCGCCGTGGTGCCGGTGTCACAGTCGCTTCGCTGGCCTGTGTTGCGATCTCTTGTGCTGCAGCCTGCTCGGCAGCGGCGCGATCGCGCGCTTCTGCTTCTTCGCGTTCGCGACGCCGTTGCGCCAACTCTTCTTCCTGGCGGCGCAGCAATTCGGCCTGGCGGCGGGCTTCCTCTTCGCGGCGAGCCAGTTCTGCCTCGTCGATCAGGGGTGCTTGCGGGATTGCCGAAACGGATGCATCGGCAAGGCCGTCACTTCCATCTTCACGCCGGATAAAAGTGCGCTTCTTGCGTACCTCCACCTGGATCGTGCGTGCCTTACCGGATGCGTCGGCCTGCTTAATCTCGGTGGTCTGCTTTTTAACCAGCGTGATTTTTTTACGCTCGGCACCGGCGGTGCCGTGGCTGCTTTGCAAAAACGCCAGCAGCTTGTGCTTGTCGGCGTCAGTCAGCGTGTCAGCGGCGGCGGCTTTGGGCACGCCAGCGGCTTTCAACTGCTCAAGCAGCGTTTCTGTGGGCCGCTTGAGCTCATTAGCGAACTCGGAAACAGTGGTGATGGACATGTTGTGTGTAACCTTTCATGGCCATTACTCTTGAGGGGCTGCGTCATCGGCGAACCAATGTGCGCGGGCCTTCATGATCAGGGCGCGGGCGTCGTCTTGTGACTGGCCCGTGATATCAATAAGTTCGTCAATAGCAAGATCTGCCAAATCGTCGCGGGTACGGACGCCACCGCCTTGCAACTGCGCAATCGTTCCGGAGTCAAGCCCCTCGATGTCGTGCAGGTCCTGGGACACGATTGCTGCTTCGGTGCTGCCTTCCTGCGCGATTTCCATGGTCAGCAACACGTCTTTCGCCCGGTTGCGCAGTTCATGCACCGTGTCTTCGTCAAAGGATTCGATTTCCAACATTTCCTGGATGGGCACATAGGCCACTTCTTCTAGGCTTGTGAAGCCTTCGGCGATCAGGATGTCAGCGATCTCTTCGTCCACATCCAGCTTTTCCATGAACAGGCGGCGACCGGCATCGGTTTCGTTGGCCTGCTTTTGGGCCGACTCGACAGCGTCCATGATGTTGATTTTCCAACCCGTCAGCTCGGAGGCCAGGCGCACGTTCTGGCCGCCGCGCCCGATGGCAATCGCCAGGTTTTCTTCATCAACCACCACATCCATCGCGTGCCGCTCTTCGTCCACAACGATGGAGCTGACGTTCGCTGGAGCAAGTGCGCCAATCACAAATTGCGCCGGGTCTTCGCTCCACAACACAATGTCCACCCGCTCGCCGGCCAACTCGTTGGTCACGCCGTTGATCCGCGTACCCCGTACACCCACACACGTACCGATGGGGTCGACACGCTTGTCATGCGAAAACACGGCAATCTTGGCGCGCGAACCCGGATCGCGGGCGCAGGACTTGATCTCCAAAACGCCCTGCTCAATCTCGGGCACTTCCTGGCGAAACAACTCGATCATGAATTCGGGCGATGAGCGCGACAGCACAATGGGCGCTCCGCGCAGCGTCAGGTCCACTTCCATGATCATGGCGCGCACGCGGTCGCCGGTGCGGAAGTTTTCCTTGGGGATCATCTCGGTGCGGCGCAAACGGCCCTCAACGCGGCTGTTCTCGACAATCAGATCGCCTTTATCCATGCGCTTGACCGTGCCGGTGAAAATCTTGTCCCCGCGTGACATAAAGTCATTGAGCAGCATCTCGCGCTCTGCATCGCGGATTTTTTGCAAGATGACCTGCTTGGCCGCCATCGCACCAATGCGCCCGATGGGCACCGACTCGATGGCTTCTTCGATGTATTCGTCCACCTCAATGTCTTCGATTTGCTCTTTGGCTTCAAAGAGCAGAATTTCCTGATCCGGCAGCTGCAGGCCCGCCTCATCAGGAACCACATGCCAGCGGCGGAAGGTTTCGTAGTTGCCGCTGTCGCGGTCCAGTGCAACGCGGATATCCACATCACCCGCGTAGAGTTTTTTCGTGGCCTGCGCCAAGGCGGCTTCCACCGCAGCCAAAACCACATCGCGCTCCACGTTTTTCTCGCGGGAGATCGCCTCAACCAACATCAACAATTCGCGATTCATGCCTGAACTCTCCAAAAATCACTGTGTGCCATACCGAAACCACTCACTCCTGCGTCACGCCGTCGAGCGCGCCCGCAGCGGCCTGCCGGCCTTTGAAATTCACCAGCGGCGCCAGCCGCGCCTCGCGTAACTCATCCAAAGTAAAACCCAAAGCCTGCACAGGGGCTGGTGCGCGCTTTTTGCTGACCCGTTGCCCGGGCTTGGGGGGTGGAGCGTCGCTCCAGACGATTTGCCAGCCCGCAACACCCTGCGCATCCACAACCTTCTCCAGCGTTCCGCGAAACTTTTTGCGGTTTGCCCGAACCTGGCCCGCAGCCTGCTCGCCCATGGGCGCCTTGAGCGTGACGTCAATCACCTCCCCGGTGAAACGCTCGAAATCCTGTGGCGTGCGCAAGGGTCGATCAATACCGGGCGAGGACACCTCCAGCCTGCGGTACTCA
This sequence comes from Comamonadaceae bacterium, assembly GCA_947446885.1. Classification (GTDB taxonomy): domain Bacteria; phylum Pseudomonadota; class Gammaproteobacteria; order Burkholderiales; family Burkholderiaceae_C; genus Allorhodoferax. The sequence goes on along the minus strand of CANFHZ010000007.1, from coordinate 43,655 downwards.
ATCGCCTCCACTTCCAAGCTGAACTGCAGTTGGCGAGTGACTTTTTCGCAATCTTCCACCGTGACCAGTTCAGGGACCGCAGCCTGCGGGTTCCAAGGCACATCAATCGTCACACGCAACAAACCACCGGCTGAACGCTCAATATCTACCAGCTCCAACCCGAAGCCGGTCACGATCTGTTCAACAATGTCCTGAAGCGCCACGTCTGTGCACAATCCCTAAAAATTCACCTGATCAAGCACTGCTTTATGCGGCAGCTTGAAAAACAATCGACCAAAAAAAACGGGCGGTAGTTACCCGCCCGTTTGGTCGTGAGCGCGCATTGTAACTGACATATTCACGCGGGAACGCGCCGCCCGGCCCCACATCAGGCTGCGTGCGACAATTCCTTTTTCGTTTCGACGCACAGACCTGATAAGGGGACGCAATGGGTTTTCTCAGTGGCAAAAAGATTCTGGTAACCGGCGTGTTGTCCAACCGCTCTATTGCCTATGGCATCGCCAAGGCCTGCCATGCACAAGGGGCTGAACTGGCTTTCAGCTATGTGGGCGAGCGTTTCAAAGACCGAATCACCGAGTTTGCCGCCGATTTCAATTCCACGCTGATTTTTGACTGCGACGTAGGCGATGACGCGCAGATCGAAAAACTATTTGCCGACCTGAGCGTCCACTGGCCGCAGTTTGATGGTTTCGTGCACAGCATCGGGTTTGCTCCGCGCGAGGCCATCGCCGGTAATTTTCTGGAAGGTCTGAGCCGCGAGGCTTTCAAAATCGCCCACGACATCAGCGCCTACAGCTTTCCTGCGATGGCCAAGGCTGCCCAGCCTTACCTGCGTGACAAATCGGCTTTACTGACCCTGACCTACCTGGGCTCGGAGCGCATCATTCCCAACTACAACACCATGGGCCTGGCCAAAGCCTCGCTGGAGGCCTCGGTGCGCTACACCGCCGAAGCATTAGGTCCCCATGGCATCCGCGTCAACGGCATCAGCGCCGGTCCGATCAAAACCCTGGCTGCCAGCGGCATCAAAGATTTCGGCAAGCTGCTCAAGGTCGTTGCCGATGCCTCGCCCATTCGCCGCAACGTCACGATTGAAGACGTGGGCAACGTCGCCGCCTTTTTGCTCAGCGACCTGGCAGCGGGTGTGACAGCCGAAATCACCTATGTGGACGGGGGCTTCAATAAGACCATGGGCGTGATCACCGAGTAATCGAGGCCCTGCGCGCGGCCTCAAGCCCGCACGCAGTCCGCGAAATACCGGGTCTTGCCGTCGGCGTCCTGCTCTTCCACCAAGCCGTGGATATCGGTCTCGAATCCGGGGCACAACGCGTTGAACTCGCGGGCAAATTTCAGGTAGTCAACGATCTGGCGGTTGAACACCTCGCCGGGGATGAGCAAGGGAATTCCAGGCGGGTACGGCGTAATCAGGCCGACCGTGACCCGGCCTTCGAGCGCGTCAATACCCACGCGTTCGGTCAGGCGCTGCGCGATGTGTGCATAGGCGTCGCTGGGCTTCATGGCCGGCGTCAGGTCGCTCAGGTACATCTCGGTGGTCAGGCGCGCGATGTCGTACTTGGCGTAGAGATGGTGCACGTGCTGGCACAAATCTGCCAGGCCCATTTTTTCGTAGCGCGGATACTTTTTGCAGAACTCGGGTAGCACGCGCCACATGGGCTGGTTTTTGTCGTAATCGTCCTTGAACTGCTGCAAGGCCGTGAGCATGCTGTTCCAGCGGCCCTTGGTGATGCCGATGGTGAACATGATGAAAAAGCTGTAGAGCCCCGTTTTCTCAACCACCACGCCATGCTCGGCCAAGAATTTGGTGACGATGCTGGCCGGAATGCCGGTCTTGGCGAACCTGCCGTTCAGGTCCATGCCCGGTGTGACGATGGTCGACTTGATCGGGTCCAGCATGTTGAAGCCGCTGGCCATCTTGCCAAAACCGTGCCAGTGGACGCCGTTTTTGGCGCTGCGCGATTCGGCCTTGATGATCCAGTTGTCGGCGGTGCCTATGCCCTCTTCGGCGTGGATTTCCGGCCCCCAGACCGTGAACCACCAGTCCTGTCCGTATTCCTCGTCCACCTTGCGCATGGCGCGGCGGAAGTCCAGCGCTTCCATGATGCTTTCTTCAACCAGTGCCGTGCCGCCTGGGGGCTCCATCATCGCGGCGGCCACATCGCAACTGGCGATGATGCTGTACTGCGGGCTGGTGCTGGTGTGCATCAAATACGCCTCGTTGAAGAGGTGCTTGTCCAGCTTGACGGTTTGCGAGTCCTGCACCAGCACATGGCTGGCTTGACTGATACCGGCTAACAACTTGTGGATGGACTGGGTGGAATACACCATCGCTTCTTTGGGGCGCGCACGTTTTTTACCCATGGCGTGGTAGGTGCCATAGAAAGGGTGAAATGCTGCGTGCGGCAACCAGGCTTCATCAAAGTGCAGGTTTTCCACGTAGCCGTCCAGCATTTTCTTGACGGTCTCGGTGTTGTAGAGCACGCCGTCGTAGGTCGATTGGGTCAGCGTCATCACGCGCGGTTTGATGCTGGCGGTATCGACGCCGGCCAGATGCTCGGCGACCAGTGGGTTGGCCTTGATCTTGGCGCGGATGGTGGCGGGCTCGAACTCTTCTTTGGGAATGGGCCCAATGATGCCGAAATGGTTGCGCGTGGGTTTCAAAAACACCGGAATCGCGCCGGTCATGATGATGGCGTGCAAGATGGACTTGTGGCAATTGCGGTCGACCACCACGATGTCATTGGGTGCCACCGTGTGGTGCCAGACCATTTTGTTGCTGGTGCTGGTGCCGTTGGTGACGAAAAAGCAGTGGTCGGCATTGAAGATGCGCGCCGCATTGCGCTCGCTGGCGCCAATCGCCCCGTCGTGGTCCAGTAACTGCCCCAGTTCTTCCACCGCGTTGCACACGTCGGCGCGCAGCATGTTTTCACCAAAAAACTGGTGGAACATCTGCCCCACCGGGCTCTTCAAAAACGCTACGCCACCCGAGTGGCCCGGGCAGTGCCAGGAATACGAGCCGTCTTCTGCATAGTCGAGCAGCGCCTTGAAAAACGGTGGCTGCACGCCTTCGAGATAGCCCTTGGCCTCGCGGATGATGTGGCGCGCCACGAACTCCGGCGTGTCCTCAAACATATGAATAAAGCCGTGCAGCTCGCGCAGGATGTCATTCGGAATATGGCGGCTGGTCTTGGTCTCGCCATAGACGTAAATCGGTACGTCCAGGTTTTTGCGCCGCACCTCTTCAATGAACTGGCGCAAATTGAGCACCGCCGGATCCAGGTCCGGGCCGGGCGTGAATTCCTCGTCGTCGATAGACAAAATAAAGGCGCTGGCCCGGCTTTGCTGCTGGGCGAACTGGCTGAGATCGCCGTAGCTGGTCACGCCCAAGACTTCAAAACCTTCGGTCTCAATGGCCTGGGCCAGCGCCCGGATGCCCAGGCCGGACGTATTCTCCGAGCGAAAGTCCTCGTCGATGATGATGATGGGGAAGCGAAACTTCATGGCGGGGACTCCGGGATAGGAAAAAGTGCGGGCCCCCTGAGGGGGCACGCGAGTGTAAGGACAAAGCGTGATGCTTCCAGGGGGCTGGCCATTCGGCAGCGGTTTACATTTCGGGCCTCGCCCGCCCGTGCCGGCACCCCACCACCGTTGAGAGGCCCCCATGCTCGTCAAGCAAATCTGGACCGGTAATTCCTACCGCAACTTCAACTACCTCGTAGCCTGTTCGGAGACCGGCGAAGCGCTCGCAATTGATCCACTGGACAGCCAGAAATGCCTGGACGCCGCCGAAGACGCGGGCTGGGAGATCACCCAAATCCTCAACACCCACGAACACCACGACCATATCGGCGGCAACCAGGCCATCGTGGATAAAACCGGAGCCGCAGTGTTGGCCCACCATGCGGCCAAGGACAGCATTCCCGGCATGACGCGCGGCCTGTCGGCTGGCGACATCATCAAAGTCGGCAAAACTGTCGAGCTCGAAGCACTGGATACGCCCGGCCACACCTTCTGCCACATCTGCCTGCGCGCCCATACCGACCAGCCCGCGCTGTTCTCGGGCGACACCCTGTTCAACGCCGGCGCGGGCAACTGCCACAACGGCGGAAGCCCTGCCGCGATGTACCAGACCTTTGCAGATCAACTTCATGTATTACCTGAAAATACCTTGCTATACCCAGGCCACGATTACATTGAGAACAACTTGCGCTTCACGCTGGACCGCGAGCCCGGCAACCGGGATGCGCAGCAACTGCTAGACACGGTCAGCGGCCAAAACCTGGACCAGCCCTTTGTCAGCACCCTGGGACGCGAGCGCGAGGTGAATGCCTTTTTCCGGCTGCAAAGCCCGGTCGTCATAGACCGCTTGCGCCAGGCCTTTCCTGATTTGCCCGAGCAACCCGACGCGCGAACCGTGTTCTTGAAGTTGCGCGAATTGCGCAACCATTGGTAGACGGCCGACGCGTCCCGCAGCGGCGTCCTGGCTGTGCGCCGCTTGCGGCCTTAGAGCTTGAGTGGCGCAAGGTAGCCGGTCAGCTCCAGAAAGCCTTTGCCGCCGCTTGCGCTGGGCGCGCCCGTCCCGCTGACCCCACCCGGCGCGCCCTGCTCTTGCGCCCGTACCGCGCCTTCCCAGTACACCGGGCCAGCCGGTCGGCTGTCGAGTTCCGAATCGGGCATCAGCGGCTGCAGCGTCCAGCTGCGCCAGCCCTGGGCGGTGCGCAATTCCACGCTGCGCTGCACCGGATAGGCCGCGCCCGTACGTGGCGAGCGCCACCAGGTGCTTTTTGCAGGCATCGACATGCGTACATCCTGCGGGCCCAACACCCGCAATGCGCCGTCCGCACTGCGCAGCGAGCCGCCGGCCCATAACGGTAGGCCCTGCGCGTCGCGCACCACAAAGGCCATGAGCGCACCGCCATCATCCAGATTCAAGCCCAGCCAGTCCCAGCCCACCGCTGCGGGGTCCAGCAGCGTGGAAGACCACTCCCTATCCAGCCAGGCCTGGCCGACGACGGCAAGAGGTTTGCCATGGCGGGTCAGGGTTCCGGCCACCCGCAAATGCGGCAGACTGAAATAATGGCTGGCTTGCGCGGGAGACGGGCCCTTCTGGCTGAAACCGGCCCGGCCCTGGAGCACAACCGGCTGGGTCGGCTCCAGCGCCAGATCCAGCGTGAAGTCTGCCGTGCCGACCTGGGCGCTGAAGCGCCCGGACGCCTCGCGCCGCAGATGCCAGTCGTCCAGCGTGATAGCGGTGTCGCCCGGAGCCGCTTGGGCCAAACCAAAACCCGCGCGTGCCACCCGCTGTCCGTGTAGCAAATGACCCAATGCGGGGTCGCTCAAAGCCGCATGGGCGAAGACTATCTGGCGCGGCGCGAATTGGCTGGGGTTGGCGGAATCGAGGTCTGCGCGGCTGCGGAAAAACGTCACCTGAAAGGCCAGATCCTGGCCCTCAGGGGTCTTCAACCAGCCAGTCAGGTACCACCATTCGGTGCGGAAATCCGGGTGCGCGCCGTGGTCGCGGGGAAACGTAATGGCCACACCAGGCCGCACCGGGGTCACGGGCTGCGCCTGCGCAAGCATCGCTGCGCCAGCCAGCAACAGCCCCAGGCAGCACCCCCATACACGACGCAAACCGGCTATGCGGGCTAATGGGACGCGCGGCATCACCAGTCCTCCCGCACCGCACGCAGGGCGTCAGCAGACAGTGCGCTGCGCCCAGCCAGCACGGCAGTCAGCGCAGAGGCCAGTACCAATCCCAGCCACAGGGCCGCAAACAGCCCCAGGGGCCAGCGGGTGTCCATGGTCCAGTGGAAGGACTGCGGATTGACCACCTGGATCAGCACCTGGCCCATCGCCGCGCCCAGTGCCAGCCCGGCCACACCGCCCACGCCGCCCAGCAAAGCGCCCTCTAAGGCAAGCATGACCAGCACCTGACGGCGCAGCACACCAATATGGCGCAGCATGCCGAACTCGCGGGCACGCGCCAAGGTCTGCGCCGAAAACGTCGCCGCCACGCCCGCCATGCCGACCAGAATCGCAATCGCCTCCAGGGCATAGGTCGCGGCAAAGCTGCGGTCAAAAATCTTCAGCGCAATGGCGCGTATCTCACCGGGACGGGCGAATTCGGCGCGCTCTGCCAGCTCTGCAGGCAATGCCTGGCGCAAAGCTTCTATCGTGGCTGCAACCGGCGCACCGGCTTGCAAGTCGATAGCCGCCTCAGCGCGGTCTGCGTCGCCACTGAGCGTCTGGTAATCGCGCGCATCCATGGCCAGCGCGCCGAACTGGCGGCTGTAATCGCGCCAAACCCCGGCCACAAACAGGCTCTGCGCACGCCCACCCAAGGGCAGAGACAGCATGTCCCCCGGCACTGCGCCGTACAGCAGGGCGAAGGGTTCTGATACCCAGACCGCAATCCGGCCCGGCGGCACCACCTGCGCCGCGTCGACCAGGGGCAGGCTGCGCTGCGGGTTCGCTGCATCTATCGGACTCGCCAGCAGCGCCACCGGCGCACGCTCCGGCTGCAGACGCAAAAGCAGCGTGCGGCGAAAGGCGAAATGGGCAACACCCGGTGTGGCGGCTAGACGGGCTTGCGCCGCCGGACTCAGGCCTGCGTTTTCCGCACCCTCGATGCGCAGGTACACATCGGCAGCAAGAATGCTGTGCATCCACTCGTCCACCGAGCCGCGAAAGCTCGACACCATCAGCGCCATGGCCACCATCAGGCTGGTGCTGGCGACCACCCCGGATAAAGCCACCGCAGCCTGGCCGGGTGCGCCCCACAGGCGCTTGAGCGCCAGATACAGTGCCGCAGACCGTGTGGCCCGCGCCTCGACCGCAGCCTGCCAGGGTGCGAGCAGCGCCCGCGCCAGCCAAGGGGTTGCCGCAATACCACCGGCCAGAATAATGGCAATCGCGGCGTAGCCGAACAGCGGCAAGCCCGCGACCGGCGGCGCACACGCCGCTAACGCGCCCAGGGGGAGCAGCAGCGCGGCAGCACGCAGGCGCGGCCGCTGGCGGGGGTCGCTGGCGTCTTGGCCCGACTTCAGCGCCACCGCCGCCTGCACCCGCAGGGCTTGCAGCGCGGGCCACAGGCTGCCGGCAATGGCTACCAGCACACCCAAGAACAAAAACACCAGCGCCGCGCCGGGGGCAAGGCGCAGTGCGGGCCGGGTGGCTGCGAAATAGCCGCCGCCCAGGTCGCCTCCCAAAAACTGCAAGGCCAGCGCAGCCAGGACTGCGCCCAGCGCCAGACCCAGCAGTGCACCCAGCACACCCAGTGCCGCGCCCTCTATCAGCAACTGCCGCAGCAAGGCGCTGCGGCGCAAACCCAGTACCCGCAACAGGGCAAAAGGCGCGCGCCGCCGCACCACCGACAAAGACTGCGCCGAATACACCAGAAACCCACCCGTGAGCAGCGCCACCATGGCCAGCATCTCCAGATTCACCCGGTAGGCGCGCGACAGGCTGTCGCTGCGCTGCGCCTGCGACTCCGGTGTAACGAGTTGCGCATCGGGCGGCAAAACGGCACGCACCGCTGCCTGCACTGCTGCGCTGTCAGCACCAGTTTGCAGGGCCAGGTCAATCCGTTGCAAGCGCCCTAAAGTGCCCAGCCGCCACTGGGCCGCGGCAATATCCACGACCGCCAGCAGGCGGTTCTCGGACGCGCCTGGAAGGGTTCCGCGATAGGTCCAGTGCGTGTGCGGCGCGGCGGCATCCAGAACCACCCGCTGCCCCGGCTGTGCGCCAAGCGCCGTGGCAGCCGCGCTGGAGAGGTAGACCGCGTCCCCGGCAAACAGCCCGGAGATAAGGCCTGCGCCCGTGCCCGAACCATCACCCGGAAAAGGCCGCCCCAACAAGGTCGGCGTGGTCCGGGCGGCACGCAGTACGTCGAGCCCGAGCACGGTCAGTCGACGGTGTTCGGATAGCAGCAGCGTTGCCTCCACTACCGGACTGGCCTGGGCCACACCGGGAATACGGGCCAGCACGGGGTACAGGTTTTCGTCAAACCCCCGCGCTTGCGTGGCTTGTACCTGCAGGTCGGCAGACCCGTTAACCGTCTGCACAGCGCGGGCAAATTCACCCAATGCCGAGAGGTTCACCAGATGCACCGCATAGCCCAGCGCAACCCCGATGGCAATAGCCAGCGCAGCCGTCAGCCAGCGCGCCGGGTGGGCGCGCAGTTCGGCCACAGCCATCCAGCGCAGGGCCAGGATTTGCCAAGCCCCTGCCGGGTTCACAGCCTGTTTGCTTCCCACCTGTCGATCACGCTGCATCATGTGCACGCAGGCCGTGCGCAGTCAGCACCAGCACCCGGTCGGCCACGGCGGCTGCGCGTTCGGAATGGGTAACGATGAGCGCGGCCACTGCCGACTGGCGAACCGTGCGGGCAAAGAGTTCCAGAATCCGGGCGGCAGTCTCCGGGTCCAGATTGCCAGTGGGCTCGTCCGCCAGGATCAGCGCGGGTTGGTGCACCAAGGCGCGGGCAATGGCAATGCGCTGCAACTCGCCACCCGAGAGCTGCGCGGCAAAGTCCGCGCCCCGCCCGCCCAGCCCCACGGCATCGAGCATGGCCTGTGCCCGTGCCAGGGCCGCCGCCCCACCGTGGCCCGCTAACACCAGCGGGAGCGCGACGTTCTGCGCCAGGCTGAGATGCGGCAGGATGTGAAAGGCCTGAAATACAAAACCAATGTGGTCGCGCCGCAGCGTCGTGCGGGCATCGTCATCAAGGTCCGCCAGCGCCTGGCCCTGAACCAGGATGTCCCCGGCGTCCGGCACGTCCAGACCCGCCACCAAATTGAGCAGGCTGGATTTGCCTGCGCCCGACTCGCCCATGACCGCCACGATTTCGCCGGGCTGCAAACACAGGTTCAAACCTTCGAAGAGCAGCCGCCCTCCCGGAACGGTTTTGCGCAATGCGCGAATGTCGAGTACCGGCTGGTTGGCGTAGGGCGTCATGGGCCGATGGTAGGCCCTGGCGCTGCGGTCTGCGGTATCGGAAGCGCGACGCTGCCGTGGGACCTCAAGGCCGCGGCGCTTCCTCAGGCCGACAGATCGAAGCGGCGTCCGCTCAAGCCACCAAAAAATCCGCGTGGCGTGGGCCGTACAGCAATGGTGGCGGTCGCAGCGGCAAACGCCAGCGGAAATTCAGCGCGCAATTCCTGCGCAAACCGCCAGGCTTCTGGCAGTTGGCTGCTTTGCAGGGCCGCCCCGATTCGGGCGATCACCGGGTGGTGGCTGAGCTCCAGGTCATGCGTGGTCAAGGCGGTGAAAGCCAGCCGGGCCGCGTCGACCGGGCCACTCTGGGTTGCCAGCAAGAGGCTGCGCAGGCGCGCCGCGCGCGCGTGCTTGCGCGCGTCACCCTGTGGATGCGCGCCACCCTGTGGCCGTGCGCTGACCGCCGAGGAAAGGTGGATATCAGGTGCCATGCTGCTGCTCCGGTTGATGCGGCTGGGCCCCGTGGTACGGGTGTCAGGACTTTGCCGCTGTATGCACGTGCACAGCACTATTCATGCCAAATGTTGAAGCGTTCAACTCCGGCGCCGTCATGCGGCGTGGCACAATTTGCGGGCAATGTCGAGGCCGGTTTATGCGGGTCTCGGCCATCTTGGCGCAGTACACCAGCCGACCCAGCATGCCCACCAGCCAACTCCGCGCGCCACGCCGTGGCCTGCGGGCTTAGGCTTTGGCACCGTGGCCCTGGTCTTAGGCCGTTTTCTGGGCCCTCTATCACAAGGAGCAAACCATGTTTTTGGGCATTGATGTCGGCACCTCAGAGGTCAAAGCGCTGCTGCTGGACGAGGACCACCGCGTCATTGACACCGCCGGGAGCACGCTGGAAGTCAGCCGACCGCACCCCGGACACAGCGAGCAAAACCCGACCGACTGGTGGAGTGCCACCTGCGCTGCCCTGGCTGCGCTGCGCTCCAAACATCCAGCGGCCTATGCGTCGGTGCGGGCCATTGGCCTGTCCGGCCAGATGCACGGCGCGGTGCTGCTGGACGCCGCCGACCGGGTGCTGCGTCCGGCGATTTTGTGGAACGACGTGCGCAGCGACCAGGAGTGCCTGAACATGATGCGGGAGCTGCCCGCCCTCACACAGATCGCTGGTTCAATGGCGATGCCCGGCTTCACCGCGCCCAAGCTGCGCTGGATTCAGCGGCACGAACCCCAGGTTTTTGCCCAGATCGCCAAAGTGCTGCTGCCCAAGGACTATGTGCGCCTGCAACTCACCGGCGACTATGTCTGCGACATGTCTGACGCCAGCGGCACCATGTGGCTGGATGTGGAGAAGCGCACCTGGTCGCCCGCGCTGCTGGCGCTGACCGGTTTGCGGGAGAACCAGATGCCGCGCCTTGTCGAAGGCAGCCACGCCGGCGGCAGCTTGCGGCCCGAGACCGCAGCCGCGCTGGGCCTGCCTGCGGGCATCGTGGTGGCCGGTGGCGGGGGCGACAACGCGGCCAGCGCAGTCGGCATGGGCGCAGTCGACGCAGGCGAAGGCTTTTTGTCGCTGGGCACCAGCGGCGTGCTGTTTGTGGTAACCCCCAGCTACCAACCGAACGCAGCCAGCGCGACCCATGCTTTTTGCCACGCCCTGCCCCAACGTTGGCACCAGATGAGCGTGATGCTGTCGGCGGCCAGCTGCCTGCAATGGGCGGCTGGCGCTTTGGGCTTGGAGTCTGCTGCTGCGGTTGAGGCTAAAGCTGCCAGCCTGTCTGCGCAGGAACAGGCGCAGGCTCCGCTGTTTTTGCCCTACTTGAGCGGGGAACGTACACCGCACAACGACGCCCATGTACGCGGCAGCTTTCACGGTCTGAGCCACAGCACCGACCAGGCCGCTTTGGCCTACGCCGTCATGGAAGGTGTGAGCTTCGGGTTGAACGACGGGCTGCGCGCGCTGCAAGCCGCCGGTAGCGCACCACGCCAGCTATCGCTGGTGGGCGGTGGTGCGCGCAGCGCGTTTTGGGCACAGCAACTGGCGTCTGCACTGGACCTGACCATCGTGACCCACCCGGAGTCGGCAGCCGGTGGGGCACTCGGCGCGGCCCGCTTGGGCTGGCTGGCTACCGGCGCACCGGTGGCGCAGGTTTGCCGTAAACCCGGCATTGCCCAGACCTACCGCAGCGACCCCGCAGAGCATGCGATGTTGGCCACCCGGTTTATGCGTTTCCGGGCCTTGTACCCGGCCTTGCACGGCATTGCTTGAACCCTGAACTTTTTATCTTTATCGTTACCTTCACTTTCAAACGGCAGGAATTTCCATGAGCAGCACCTACTTTCACGGCGTAGAGCCTATCCGCTTTGAGGGACCGCAATCCCAGAACCCGCTGGCCTTCAAGTGGTACGACAAAGACCGCATGGTGCTGGGCAAGCGCATGGAAGAGCAGTTGCGCTTTGCGGTGTGCTACTGGCACAGCTTTTCCTGGAACGGGTTTGATCCTTTTGGCTACGACGGCACATTCGAGCGCCCCTGGCAGCACATGGCCGACCCCATGGCCGCGGCACGCGCCAAGGCGGACGCCGCGTTCGCATTTTTCAGCACCCTTGGCGCGCCCTACTACTGCTTCCATGACCGCGACGTCGCACCCGAGGGCAGCAGCCCGCGCGAGAGCGTGAACCACCTGCGTGCCATGGTCGATGTGCTGGCAGCCAAACAAGAGGCCAGCGGCATACGCCTGCTCTGGGGTACGGCCAATCTCTTCAGCCACCGCCGCTTCATGGCGGGCGCTGCCACCAACCCCGACCCGGAAATTTTTGCTCTCGCAGCCGTGCAGGTCAAAGAGGCCATGGACGCCACCCTCAAACTGGGTGGTGCCAATTACGTGCTGTGGGGTGGACGCGAAGGTTACGAAACGCTGCTCAACACCCGCATGGGACAGGAACTCGACCAGATGGGCCGCTTTCTGCACATGGTGGTGGACTACAAACACAAGATCGGCTTCAAGGGCACCATCCTGCTGGAACCCAAGCCGCGCGAACCTTCCAAGCACCAGTACGACTTTGACGTGGCAACCGTGTTTGGCTTTTTGCAAAAGCACGGGCTGGAAAAAGAGATCCGCGTCAACATTGAAGCCAACCACGCCACCCTGGCGGGCCACAGCTTTGAGCACGAAATTGCCAGCGCCATCGATCTGGGCATCTTCGGCTCCATCGACATGAACCGGGGCGATATGCAATGCCAGTGGGACACCGACCAGTTCCCCAACAGCATCGCCGAGACCGCACTCGCGCTGTACCTGATCATGCAAGGCGGTGGATTCACGACCGGCGGCCTGAACTTTGACAGCAAGGTGCGCCGCCAGTCCATCGATCCGCAAGACATGTTTTACGGCCACGTGGGTGCCATGGATGTGTCTGCACGGGCTCTGCTGATTGCCGAACAGATGCTGCTGGATGGCAAGCTGGCTGCGCACATTGAGGCGCGTTACGCCGGGTGGAACACCCCGCTGGGCCAGCAGATCATGGGCGGCAGCCTGGGCCTGGACGCTTTGGCCGACCAGGTGCTGGCGGCCAACCGCGACACCGCCCCCGTATCGGGCCGCCAGGAATATCTGGAAAACCTGCTCAACTCCTATTTGTAATTACCCGCTAAGGCCAACACACCATGAAAAAAGTAGTCTGGGGCGTGCTCAGCACCGCCCGCATCGGCTGGGAAAAAGTGATACCGGGCATGCAAGCCGCGCAGCACTGCGAGATCCGCGCCATCGCTTCACGCGATCTGGGGCGTGGCCGCGCGCTGGCCGACAAACTCGGAATTCCCAGGGCCTACGGCAGCTACGAAGAACTGCTGGCCGACCCCGAGATCGAGGCCGTTTACAACCCACTGCCCAATGACCAGCACATTCCCTTGACGCTGATGGCTGCGCGGGCGGGCAAGCACGTGCTGTGCGAAAAGCCTATGGCCATGAGCGCCACCGAGGCGGCGCAACTGCGCGAGGTGGCGGGCAAGGTGCACATCATGGAAGCCTTTATGGTGCGCTTTCATCCGCAGTGGCTGACCGTGCGGGACCGGGTACGCAGCGGGGCGCTGGGGGATTTGCGCTCTATCCAGTCTTACTTTTCCTACTTCAACCGAGATGCGGCCAACATCCGCAACCAGCCCGCCACCGGCGGTGGCGCGCTCTACGACATCGGCTGCTACCCCATCGTCACCGCCCGTTTGCTGTTCGGCTGCGAGCCGGTGCGCGCCATCGCGCTGGTGGAGCGTGACCCGGAATTCAAGACCGACCGCCTGGTCAGCGCGCTGCTGGATTTCGGCCAAGGGCGCAGGCTGGACTTCACCGTCTCAACCCAGTCCGTGCCCTACCAGCGGGTACAGGTCTGCGGAACGTCCAAGCGCATCGAGGTACAAATTCCCTTTAACGCACCACTGGGTGGCAGCACGCGCATCTTCAGCGACGACGGTTCGCAACTCGATGGTGGCTCGGTGCAGCCCGAAACCATTGCCGCCTGCGACCAGTACGGCTTGCAAGGCGACGCTTTTTCCCGTGCAGTGCGCGGCGAAATTGCCCTGCCCTACGGTGTGGAAGATGCCATTGCCAATATGCGGGTGATAGACGCCTTATTCGCGTCCGAGCGAAGCGGCACCTGGGCGGCCGTCTGATTCCCCACGCACCCGGCTGCACCGCCACGGGCGTTTGTGCCGATAAGATGCGCCGGATGTGCCCGCGAAAGACCCGAGCTTGGACGGGAGCGGGCGGTATGAACTTTTGAACTCGGATGCACGATGAGCAAGATTTTTCGGCAGACGCTTGCAGTGGCAGGCTGGAGCATGGCGCTTCTGGCGGCAGGCGCTTTTCTAGCCGCCTGCGGCAAAAAAGACGGGGCTGATGCACCCCTAGCGGCACCAAGCCCGGCCAATGGTGCCGCCCCGGCCGGGGCGGCACAGACTGGTGCCGGAACCTCCAGTGGTGCTAGCAGCAGCAGCGGCACCGCTGCCCCGCCCGCAGCGGGTACAGCGGGTGCGGCGGGTGCGGCGGCACCCCCGGCCCCGCCGGTGACGGTTACCACCGTCAAGGTCGAGCAAAAAGACCTGGCTGTGCGCTTGCGTTCGGCCGGCGTGGTCACACCCATACGCACTGTGGATGTCAAACCCCAGGTCAGCGCAATCGTGACCAAGGTCAACGTGCGCGACGGACAGTACGTGAAGGCAGGCGAATTGCTGTTTGTGCTGGATGCGCGCACCGAGGACGCCAACATCGCCAAAGCGCAGGCGCAGCTCGCCAAAGACTCTGCGGCGCTGGCCGACGCGCAGCGCCAGCTCAAGCGGGCGCAGGATTTGCTTGCGCGCCAGTTCATCTCGCAGGGCTCGGTCGACACCAACCTGGCAGCCGTCGAAAGCTGGCAGGCCACCGTGAACGCCGACAAGGCAGCGATCGATGCAGTCAGGGTAGCGCAGTCCTTCTCCCGGATCAGCGCGCCCCAGGCGGGCCGGGTTGGGGTGGTTAATGTGACCGTGGGCTCGGCGTTAGAGGCCAACAAAACAGTCCTGCTGACGATCACCCAAATCAGTCCGATTGCCGTAACCTTCACACTGCCACAGCGCAATATTGCCGATGCGCTGACCGGCCTCAAGGAAGGCGGCGTTGCCGTCACCGCCACCCTGGCCGACAACGGCGGCGTTTTCAAAGGCAAACTGCAGTTTGTGGACAGCGCAGTCGATCCCGCATCCGGTGTGGTCAAGGCCAAGGCCTACTTCCAGAATGATGACGAAAAGCTATGGCCGGGCGCATTTGTCGAAATCCAGCAGAACCTGCGCGAGGTCAAGGACGCGCTGGTGGTGCCGCAAGCGGCGGTGATTTACGGCGCCCGGGGCACCACGGTCTATGTGGTGGAGAACGGCAAAGCGGTCGTGCGCCCGGTGAAAGTTGTGCAACCGCAAGGTGCAGAGGTCGCCATCACCGGCGTGGAGATCGGTGAATCTGTGGTGCTGGAGGGCAAACAGAACTTGCGCCCCGGCAGCGCCGTGGTCGAACGCGCCAAGGATCCCAAAGACGCCGCGCCGGGTGCCGCCGGCGCAGCTGCCCCGGCCAACCCGGTTGCGGGCGCGAACCCCGGTGCGTCCGCAGCTCCCGGTGCTGCCGACGCAGGCTCCAGGCCTCGGGCTACGCCATGAATTTTTCAGAAGTTTTTGTACGCCGTCCTGTGATGACGGTGTTGCTGAACGTGGCCATCGTCGCAGCCGGCGTCATCGGCTTTCGGAATATCCCGGTGTCGGCGCTACCCAGCTACGACACACCGGTGATCAATGTCTCGGCCTCGCTGCCCGGCGCCAACCCGGAAACCATGGCTACCTCGGTGGCACTGCCGCTGGAAAAGCAATTTCAAACCGTGCCCGGGCTGCGCACCATCAGCTCCAGCAGCGGACTGGGTAGCACGTCCATCACGCTGGAGTTTGAGGAAGGGCGCGACATTGATGCCGCCGCCGTGGACGTGCAAGCCGCGTTGCTGCGGGCCCAGCGCGCGCTGCCGCAGGACATGACCAACCCGCCCTCTTACCGCAAAGTGAATCCGGCGGACGCACCGATTCTGTTTTTGTCCATGACATCGCCCTCGCTGTCGCCACAGGAACTGCAGGACTACGCGGACCATCTGGTCTCACCCACGCTGTCTACAGTGGATGGTGTGGCGCAGGTGAATATTTACGGGGCCAAGCGCTTTGCAGTGCGGGTTCGCGTCAAACCCGACGCACTGCTGGCCAGCAATATCGGCTTGGACGAACTGAGCGCAGCCCTGCGCGCGGCCAACGTGAACACGCCGGTGGGCACGCTGGACGGGCCCCGGCAGTCGTTGATCCTGCAGGCCAACAAGCAGCTCACCAACGCCCGCGATTTTGGCAATCTCATCATCAGCACCAAAGGTGGTTTTCCGGTGCGTCTGCGGGACGTGGCCAAGGTGGAAGACAGCATCGAAAACCTGCGCACCTGGGCCACCTTCAACGGCGATACCTCGATCACGATTGCGATTCAGCGCCAGCCAGGTGCCAACACCGTCAAAGTGGTGGACACGATTCGCGCCGCGCTGCCCGATTTGCAGGCGCAGATGCCGGCCTCGGTATCAATGACGCCCATCAATGACCGGTCCGCTTCGGTGCGCGAGGCCCTGCACGATGTGACGCTGACCCTGGCCGGGACGATTGCCCTGGTGGTTCTGGTGATTTTTCTGTTTCTGCGCCGCTTTGTCGCCACCATCATCCCCACCTTGTCGCTGCCCATTTCGCTCATGGGTGCGCTGGCCCTGCTCTGGGGCCTGAATTACAGCCTGGACAATATTTCGCTGTTGGGCCTGACCCTGGCCGTAGGCCTGGTTGTGGACGATGCGATCGTGGTGCTGGAGAACATCATCCGCCACGTCGAAAAAGGCGAGGAACCTTTCAGCGCGGCGCTGCGTGGCGCGCGCGAGGTGGGCTTCACGATTGTTTCCATATCGGCATCGCTGGTGGCGGTGTTTATCCCCATTTTCTTCATGCCAGGCGTTATCGGCCTGCTGTTCCATGAGTTTGCGGTGGTGGTGGGCTTGGCGATTCTGGTCTCGGCTTTTGTATCGCTCACGCTGGTGCCCATGCTGGCCAGCCGGTTTTTGACCGACGAGGCGCATAAAAAGGCGCCGGGCGTGGTGGTGCGCTTGTTTGAACGTGGCTTTAATCTGCTGCTGGCGGGCTATACCCGTGCCCTCAATCTGGCCTTGCGCTGGCGCAAACTGGTCTTGCTGATCGCGCTGGGCACGCTGGCTGGAACGCTCTACATGGTCAACGTCATCCCCAAGGGTTTTTTCCCGGAGGAAGACATCGGGCAAATCATCGTCACCACCGAGGGCGGCGAGGACATCTCCTTCCCGGCCATGGTGCAGCTGCAGGAACGTGCGGCAGCCATCATTCGGGCTGACGAGAACGTGGCCGCCGTCAATTCGTTCAACGGCGGCAGCAACAGCCAAAGCATTGGCCGCATGTTTATCTCACTCAAGCCTGCAAATCAGCGGGTGCCGGCGAAAAAAGTGATTGAGGGCCTGCGCCGCAAGCTGCGTGCGGTGGCCGGCATCAACGTCTTCATGCGTCCGGTACAGAACCTGCAGCTCGGCGGACGCCAAAGCAAAGCACAGTACCAGTACATCCTGCAAAGCCTGCGGCCTGAGGAGCTGGGCGGCTGGTCGGCGAAGTTGCAGGAAAAAATGCGCGCTGACCCCATCTTCCGCGATGTGACCAGCGACGCGCAGATGCGTGGGCTGCAAGCCCAGCTGAAGATTGACCGCGACCGCGCCAATGTGCTGGGCGTGAGCATGGAGGCGGTGCGCTCCGCCCTGTACAGCGCCTTTGGCGAGCGGCAGGTCTCCACCATTTATCTGCCCACCGACACCTACCAGGTAATCATGGAGCTTGCGCCCGAGGCCAAGCAGGACGAATTTGCGCTCAACAGCATTTATGTGCGCGCTAACTCCGGCACGCTGGTGCCGATTTCCAGCTTCACCACAGTGGAACGCAGCTCCAGCCCGACCGCCATCAACCATGTCGGGCAGCTGCAAGCGGTCACGGTGTCTTTCAATCTGGCACCGGGAACCGCCTTGGGTGACGCCACCGCCAAGATCGACCAAGCACGCGAAGCGATTCAAATGCCCAGCTCGGTCATCACCAGCTACGGCGGTGACGCCGCGGTTTTCAAGAACTCGCAAGGTAGTCAACTGGTTCTGGTTATCGCCGCGCTGGTGGTCATTTACGTGCTCTTGGGCGTGCTCTACGAGAGCTATATCCACCCCATCACCATCCTCGCTGGCCTGCCCTCGGCGGCCATGGGCGCGCTGGGAACCTTGATGCTCTTCGGCCAGGACTTGACCCTGATCGCCACCATTGGCATCGTGATGCTCATCGGCATCGTGAAGAAAAACGCCATCATGATGATTGACTTTGCGCTGGAGGCGCAACGGCACGAAGGCATGCGCCCGGAGCAGGCGATTCACGCAGCCTGCGTGCTGCGCTTCCGTCCCATCATGATGACGACGCTGGCCGCGCTCGTTGGCGCTTTACCCATCGCCTTAGGCTGGGGCGCAGGTGCGGAGTTGCGCCAGCCTCTGGGCCTGGCCGTGGTGGGCGGCCTGCTGTTTTCACAGGCGATTACGCTGTTTATCACCCCGGTTCTGTATCTGGCACTGGAACGTTTCAGCGGCAAAGGACCGATTACCGCCCCAAGCCTGTAGTCCTGTTGCCCCGTCACCCGGATGGGCAGCTCAATGCCAATCGCGGTGGTGCCTATGGCCCCAGCCATCACCCCAGCGAATCATGCCAAGCGGCGAACGGTAGCTGGGGTAAAACGGTGCTTGGTAGACGATCAGCGGCGCTGCATGCGCTTGCATAAGCGGCGGCGCGGCGTAGGTGATCGTCTCATTGGGCGTGTCCAACACAGTGGCCGGGGCATCTGCCGGCAGCAGACGCAGCGCAATGGTGGGGCCTGGATCGTGGGGCATTTGGACGGTGTACAGCGTGCCGTTGAATTCGTAGGTCACGGTGTACGCAGACACCCGGTTTTCGACCACGTTTTGCACGCTGCAACGCTGGATATCCTGCACATAGGACGGGCTGGCTTCTTCAAACCGGTCACCGATGACGGCGCCGCCCACCATACCGAGTACGGCAGCAGCGGCACCGCCCCGCCCGCCTCCGCCCAATGCACTACCGGCGAAACCACCCGCAATCGCGCCTACCGCCGCTCCGGCTCCGGACTTGCGCCCGGGGACCAGAACTTTTTCGACCGTGCAACTTTGCCGGGGTACGACAACTTGCTGAATGACCGGCGTGGCGGAAACGACACGACCGAATTCCTCTGCGCTGGCGGCCAAGGCGGCGCTGGCTAGTACGAGGGCAATTCCAATGTGCTGCATGCGGCGCTCCTGTGTGGGATGCTTAATCAACGGGGGCGATGGGCTCACGTTGACAGGCTTTGCACCCGCTTTACGAGGTCGCAGGCTGGTAGCCACCCAAGGAAGCCCCGCGTAATCCGGACAAAGGATCCGCATAACGCAGCCGCAAACCCAACTCTTTTTTCATGCGGATATTGCGCAGGCGGCGCGACTCCGACATGAAACTCATCTGCACGGCGCTGAGTTCCTGCGCCGCTTGCGCGTGTGACACGCGCGGCGGCGGTGGCAGCCCATACAGCTGTGCTGCCGCGTCAAAGTAGTCACCCATGCGCAGTTGGCTGTCATCGTTGATGTTGTACACCCGCCGTGCGCGCCCGCGCCACAGGGCCAGCCAGCAGGCGCGGGCCAAGTCGTCGGCATGGATGTGGTTGGTGTAGACATCCTCATCAGCCATCAACACGGGGCTGCCGCGCTGCAGGCGGGGCAGTGGCGTGCCGCCCACACGATCCGGGGCATAAATGCCGGGAATGCGCAACACGCTGCTGCGCGTCGCAGCGGGCAGGCTGCGCACCCGGGCCTCGGCATCCACCCGCCTGCGCGCGCGTGCGGTGGTGGCCCGCAGCGGCCGGGGTTCTGCCACCCAATCACCGCCGCAGTCGCCGTACACGCCGCTGGTGGATCCGTAGACCAAGGAACGTGGCATGCGCGCGCGGCGCAGGCTGCGCAGCAGGTTAGCGGTGCGCGGATCCCGTTCGCCCTCGCCCGGCGGCGGCGCCAGATGGACGATGCGATGCGCCAGCCCTGCCAGACGGCGCAGGGTCGGGGCTTGATCCAAATTGCCCAGGAGTGCTGCCGCGCCCAGGGCACGCAGGGCGGCGCGCTTGTCCGCTTGGCTGGTCAGAGCCAGCCAGCGGGGGCCGCCGCCAGCCTTGCGGTGGTCGCGCAGCAGGCGCTGGCCCACGTCGCCGCAACCCACCACCAGCACCCGCTCACGCCGGAAACGGGCAGGCAAACTGCCCCCCGGTAGCCGTGCTGCGCCCCAACGGGCGGGGTTCGCGGGCCGCCTGTTTCCAGGTCCAAGGGATGTGCGCTGGTATCGCATATCAGAGACTAAACGGCAGCCGGGGTAGCCCGCAGGGGATTGCGGGCAGAATCGCGGCTTCGTTTTCGGATGCCTGGGGCTTCGCTGGGGCACACATAGAACAAGGATAACCACTGTATGAGCGCGAGCGCGTCGCAATTTTCGGTTTTGGTGCAGCCCAGCGGGCGGGCGTTCAGCGTAGAGGCCACAGAAACCCTGCTTGCCGGAGGAATCCGCCAGGGCATTGGCCTGCCCTATGGCTGCAAGGACGGGGCTTGCGGCTCCTGCAAATGCAAAAAAATCTCTGGCACGGTTATCCACGGCAATCACCAGGACAAGGCGCTGAGCGCCGCCGAAGAAGTGGCTGGCATGGTGCTCACCTGCTGCGCCACGGCCACCAGCGACCTGGTGCTGGAGTCGCGCCAGGTGTCGCTAGAGGGCGCTTTGCCGGTGCGCAAGATGCCCGCGCGCGTCAGCAGCCTGGAGCGCATGTCGCCCGACGTGATTCGGCTGCAACTGCAATTACCGGCCAGCGAGTCCTTTCAGTACCGCGCGGGGCAGTACCTGGATGTGCTGCTGCGCGACGGGGCACGGCGCAGCTATTCCATGGCCAATGCGCCGCACACCGGGCCGGGTCTGGAACTGCACATCCGCCACATGCCCGGCGGACGCTTCACCGATCTGGTCTTTGGCAGCATGAAAGAGCGGGACATCGTGCGCATCGAGGGGCCGATGGGCTCCTTCTTTTTGCGGGAAGACAGCGATAAGCCCATCGTGCTGCTGGCCTCCGGTACGGGCTTTGCACCCATCAAGGCATTGATTGAACACATGCAGGAGCGCCGGATCACCCGCCCAGCCACCCTGTTCTGGGGCGGGCGCCGACCCCATGACCTGTATGTGGACGACTGGGTGCGCGCCCAATGCGCCGTAATGCCCCATCTCAGCTACGTGCCCGTGGTCTCCGATGCCCTGCCCGAGGACAACTGGCGCGGACGCACCGGATTTGTCCACCAGGCGGTGCTGGAGGACATTCCGGATATGTCGGCTTACCAGGTGTATGCATGCGGCGCACCGGTGGTGGTGGATTCAGCCCAGCGCGACTTCAGCGACCTGGCAGGCTTGGACGAGGCCGAATTTTTCGCCGACGCGTTCACCTCAGAGGCCGACAAACACTGAGCACGGCAGCTCTCACGGCGTGGCCGATTCGGCCCGCTGGCTCAAGATTACCGCGGCAATCACCAGCGCGCCGCCCAGCAGCGCCAGCGGCGTCATCTGCTCACCGATGTACCACCAGCCGAATGCTGCGGCGAACACAGGCTCCATGGCGTAGATGACGGCCGCTTGCGCCGCAGACACATGGGACTGCGCCAGGGCTTGCAGAAAAAAAGTGGCTGCCGAGGCCACAGCGCCCAGATACAGCAAGCCCCACCAAACCTCCGCATCCAGCAGCCCGGGCAAGGACAGCACGCGGGCGGCGCCGCTGTCGGCCAGCATCCAGCACGCACCTAGCACAGCCATGCAGCTGATCTGCGCCGCCGCCAGCTGCGCAGGGGCGTGGTTTTTGGCGCGGGCGGACATCAGAATGGTGTAGGCCGCATAGGTCAGGGCTGCAGCGAGCGTGGCAAGGTCAGCCCAAAAATCGCCCTGCACATCAAAAGACATCAGACCCACACCGACGCAGGCGAGTACCGCAGCGCAGAACACCATCCAGCCCGGCCGGGCACCCACAGCCCATCCGATGAGCGGAACCATGAGCACATTCAAGCTGGTCAGAAACGCGCTGCGGTTGGCGCTGATGAATTGCAAACCGTAGGCCTGCGCAACCAGTGATGCCAGTCCCAGCGCGCCCAGAATCAGTCCGTCACGCCAGGTGGGCAGCGGAACGCCACGCACCATGGGGCCCATGCAGGCTGCGGCAATCAGAAAACGCAGGGTGGTGATCTCCACCCCGGAGAGCTGCCCGGTGGCGACCTTGAGCACAGGAAAAGTCAGACCCCAGACCACTGTCACCAGCAGCAGGAGCGCGGGGTAGCGGTAGCGCATCCGCGCGCTTTATTCGCCCAGGTAGGCGGCGCGCACTTTGGGGTCGTTGAGCATGGTTTTGGCGTCACCGGTCATGGTGATCAGACCGGACTCCATCACGTAACCGCGGTTCGCGATGGACAAGGCCCGGCTGGCGTTTTGCTCCACCAGCAAGACAGTGACACCCTGCGCGAAAACATCGCGTACCACTTCGAAAATCTTGTCCACCATCAAAGGCGACAAGCCCATCGAAGGCTCGTCCATGAGCAGCACTTTAGGTCGGCTCATGAGCGCGCGCGCCATCGCCAGCATTTGCTGCTCGCCACCCGACATGGTTCCGGCGAGCTGTGCACGCCGCTCCTGAAGGCGCGGGAAGATGGCAAACATTTTGTCCATATCGCGGGCAATCTCGGCATCATCGTCGCGGATGTAGGCACCCATTTGCAGGTTCTCGACGATGGTCATGCGCGTGAATACGCCCCGACCTTCGGGCACCATGGCCAGGCCTTGGCGCACCAGATCCCAGGGCCCCTGCCCTTTAATGCTTTTACCCAGGTACTGGATGTCACCGGCGTGGATGGGCAGGGTTCCGGTGATGGCTTTCATGGTGGTGGTCTTACCCGCACCGTTGGAGCCGATGAGGGAGACCAGTTCGCCTTCGCGAACCTCGAAATCAACGCCTTTGACGGCCTGAATGCCACCGTAGGCCACTTGCAGGCCACTGACTTTGAGCAGGATGGGAGATGTCATAACAATAGGTCCTACAGGCCTTCAGTGTGCGGCGGTGCCGAGGTAGGCTTCGATCACGGCCTGGTTTTTTTGCACCTCGGCGGGCGTGCCTTCGGCAATTTGTTTGCCGTAATCCAGCACCGTCACCCGGTCACACAAGCCCATGACGAGCTTGACGTCGTGCTCGATGAGCAAAATCGTGCGGTTGTCCTTGCGGATGCGGTCAATCAGTTCGCGCAGCATGACTTTCTCGGTGGCGTTCATGCCAGCGGCCGGCTCGTCCAGCGCAATCAGCTGCGGGTCGGTAGCCAAGGCGCGGGCGATTTCCAGGCGGCGCTGGTCGCCGTAGCTCAGGGTACGGGCTTTGTAGTCTGCGAACTGGCCTATACCCACGTATTCGAGTAGCTCCTGCGCGCGCGCCGCAATGGCTTTTTCTTCGGCCAAAAAACTCTGGGTGCGGAAAACGGCGCCGAGCAAGCCGCTCTGGGTGCGGATATGCCGACCGACCATTACGTTTTCTAAGGCCGTCATCTCCGCAAATAAGCGGATATTTTGAAAGGTACGCGCGATACCGGCCATCGCCACCGTATGGACTGCGGTGGGCTGATAGGCCTGACCGGCCAACTCGAAGCGACCGCTGTCGGGGGTGTACAAACCGGTGAGCACGTTGAAAAATGTGGTTTTCCCTGCGCCGTTGGGACCGATCAGGCCGTAAACCTGTCCCCGCTCGATGCGGATGCCCACATCGCTGAGCGCCTGCAAGCCGCCAAAGCGCTTGGAGACGCCACTTACGTTCAATACTGTGTCTGTCATAGGGTTTCCGGTACAGCGCAATCAGGCCGGTTTGGCGGAGTTGATCAAGGATTTACCGTGGTCTGGCGAGGGCCATAGGCCGCGTGGGCGCAGCAGCATCACGCTAATCATGGCCAGGGCAATCAGCAACTGGCGCAGGATGGACGCATCCAGACGCCCACCAGAGAGCTGTTGCAGCGGCCCGGCCACATAGCGCAGCACTTCCGGCAGCGATGCCAGCAACACCGCACCCAGCACCACGCCGGGCAGATGGCCGACACCGCCGAGCACCACCATGGCGACAATCATCACCGACTCCATCAGCGTGAACGACTCGGGGGAAATAAAGCCCTGGAAGGAGGCAAACAGCGCGCCCGACACGCCGCCAAAGGTGGCACCCATGCCGAACGCTGTGAGCTTGAGGTTGCGGGTGTTGATACCCATGGCCTTGGCGGCGATTTCATCTTCGCGGATGGCCATCCAGGCGCGGCCGATGCGGGAGACTTCCAGGCGGTGCGAAATCACGATGCTCAGCAGCACCAGGGCCAAAAACAGGTAGTAATACAGCGAGACCGAAGCCAGCTTGTAGTCACCGATCATCAGTTTTTTGCCCAAATCCAAACCGAAGAAATTCAACGGATCAATCTGGCTCACACCTTTGGGCCCGTTGGTGATGTTGTACGGGTTGTCCATATTGTTCAAGAACACCCGGATGATCTCGCCAAAGCCCAGCGTCACAATGGCCAGGTAGTCGCCGCGCAGCCGCAACGTGGGCGCACCCAGCAATACGCCGAATATGCCGGCGACCACCGCAGCCAAGGGCAGGACTACCCAAATCGGGGTGTGCAATCCCTGTGGATACATGGCAGCCAGCCCAGCAAAAGTCTCCAGCAAATGCGGGGAATTGAGCAGGCCGTAGACGTAGGCTCCAATGGCAAAAAATGCCACATAGCCGAGATCCAGCAAGCCAGCGTAGCCCACCACAATATTCAGGCCTATCGACAGCAGCACAAAAAGCAGCGTCATGTCGGCAATACGAACCCAGGCATTACCGAACAGTTGCAGTACCAAAGGCAGTGCGAGCAGCGCGACACCGGCAGCCAGTTGCGCAGGCAGATTGTTTTTGAAGTTCATGTTCTGAGGTCCTCAGGCACGATCGGCCACACGTTCGCCCAGCAGTCCCGATGGGCGCAGCGTGAGCACGATGATGAGCACGATGAAAGCAAAAATATCGGAGTAGTGGCTACCCAAAACGCCCCCGGTGAGCGCGCCGATATAGCCCGCGCCAATGGACTCGATCAAGCCCAGCAAAATTGCGCCGACCACCGCGCCTGGCAAATTGCCGATCCCACCGAACACTGCTGCCGTAAATGCCTTCAAACCAGGCAAAAAGCCCATCGCGTGCTGCACGGTGCCGTAGTTGGATGCGTACATCACCCCGGCAATCGCGGCCAAGACCGCGCCGATCACAAAAGTCGCTGAGATCACCATGTCCGGCTTGACACCCATCAGGCCGGCGACCCGGGGGTTCTCCGCCGTGGCGCGCATGGCACGGCCCAATTTAGTGGAGTTGACCACCCACATCAGGGTGGCCAGCGAAATAGCGGTGAACACCAAAATCATCACCTGCGTCGGCGTAATCACCGCCTCACCGATAAAAAACGGATCACTGGGCAGCAAGGTGGGATAGGACTTGTAGTTCGGCTTCCAGATGATCATGGCCAGGGTTTGCAGCAGGATGGACATGCCGATAGCGGTGATCAGCGGGGCCAGCTTGGGGCTGTTGCGCAGCGGGCGGTAGGCGACTTTTTCGATCACAAAATTCAGCGCGGCGGCCACCACGCAGGCGATCAGCAGCGCAATCATCAAAATCAGCCAGCCCGGCGCGTCGGGCATACCTTCTTTCATCAGTCCAATCATGGTCCAGCTCGTCAAGGCCCCGACCATCATCACCTCGCCGTGGGCAAAGTTGATCAGGTTGATGATGCCGTACACCATGGTGTAGCCCAGTGCAATCAGCGCATACATGCTGCCCAGCACCAGACCGTTGATGATCTGCTGTACCAAAATATCCATAGAAAAATTCTCCGAAGTTCTTGTCTGGGCATCTCGGAGCCCAGGCTGGCGAGCGCGCTGGCGCACGTCCCCACCCTGACCCAAAGCAAAAACCCGGCCCGCCACCCCAAGCAGAGGCATGTGCGGGCAAGCGGCGGATTCTACGTGCAGCCGCGTCGGAAATTGCACCAGTGCCGTGCACGTTTCCAGCGGGTTAACCCCAAGATTCAGCCCTGTTTGCGGGCCTGCGCATTGCGCTGGCGCAGGTCCTCCAGTTTTTCTCCAATGCGCAATTCCAGCCCGCGCGGCACGGGCCGGTAAAAGCCGGGCGGCGCCATACCCTCGGGTAGATAGTTTTCACCGGCGGCGAATGCATCGACCTCGTCATGGGCATAGCGGTAATGGGTGCCGTAGTCCAGGTCTTTCATCAGCTGGGTCGGCGCGTTGCGCAAATGCAGCGGAACTGGGCGCGTTCCGTCCTTCTTGATAAAGGCTTTGGCTTCTTTGAATGCCTTGTAGACCGCGTTGCTTTTGGGTGCCACCGCCAAATACACCACGCACTGCGCCAGGGCCAGTTCCCCCTCGGGGCTACCCAGTCGCTCGTACACCTCTGCCGCATCGAGCGCCAGGCGCAGCGCGCGCGGATCGGCCAGTCCAATGTCTTCGCTGGCCATGCGCACCAGGCGGCGTGCCAGGTAGCGTGGTTCCGCCCCGCCGTCCAGCATGCGAACCAGCCAGTACAAGGCGGCATCCGGATCGGAGCCCCGCACGCTTTTGTGCAGGGCCGAAATGGTGTCGTAAAACTGCTCACCCCCCTTGTCGTAGCGGCGCAGACGCTCCCCCAGAACCTGCACCAGCCAGCTGTCGTCGATCGTTGCGCGCTTTTCCTGGCCCGCCGCCACTGCCAAGGTCTCCAGGGTATTGAGCAGGCGGCGGGCGTCACCATCGGCATAGGCGATCAGGCGCGCCGTGGCAGCAGCGTCCATGGCGGGCACGGCGGCAATCGCCTGCGCCCGCTCCGCGATCTGCGCCAGGTCATCCTCGCCCAGGGCCTGCAAGACGTATACCGCCGCCCGCGACAACAGCGCCGAATTGACCTCGAACGATGGGTTTTCGGTGGTCGCGCCGATAAAGGTGAACAAGCCGCTTTCCACATGCGGCAAAAAGGCGTCCTGCTGGCTTTTGTTGAAGCGGTGCACCTCGTCCACAAACACCAGGGTGCGACGCCGCTCCAAACCATCGCGCGCGGCCTGCGCCTGCTCCACTGCGTCGCGAATGTCTTTGACGCCACCCAGCACCGCACTGATGGTGATGAATTGCGCATCAAAAGCGTCGGCCATCAGCCGGGCAATCGTGGTTTTCCCGGTGCCGGGCGGTCCCCACAAAATGCAGCTGTGCGGCTGACCCGACTCGAACGCAAGGCGCAGCGCCATACCCGGACCCAGGACGTGGGCCTGCCCGATCACCTCACCCAGGGACTTGGGACGCAGGCGCTCTGCCAGCGGTGGCAATGGAGATAGGGCCTTGGACATGCTATTCAGTGTGGGTTACAGCCTGAAGATGCCTGGCGGGCAGCCCCACGGCGAACGGGTAGCGCCACAGCCCTTTACTGGCGCAGCACATCCACCCCAGCCGGTGGTTTGAACTGGAACAGGCCCGGGTCGAGCGTCGGGTTTGCCTCAAAAGCGCTGAACCGCAGGACCGAGCGCTGGCCGAAGCTGTCGACGATGTCCAGGCTGACCAGCGTGCTGCCTTTGAGGCCGATGCGGACGTTGGACAGGCCGCTGTCCTTGTTGCGGGGCGCTGCATAGACCCACTGCAGACCATCCAGCGGCTGGGCGTCGCTGAGTTCAAAGTCGGCTTCCAGGGCGCGCAAATCGACAGCCGAAGCGATCAAGGCAGCAGGGGTGGAACCCAGCACCTGGCCCTGCTTGCGGGCGGTGACCTGCGCCAAGTCCACGTCATACAGCCACAGGGTCTGTCCATCGGCGACGATGGTCTGCTCAAAGGGCTTTTTGTAGACGAAGCGGAATCGGTTGGGGCGTACAAACTCAAAAGTTCCACTTGAGACCTTGGGTCGCGCTGCCATGCCGTCTTTGGGCGGTGCGGTCACGGTTTGGACAAAGCTCGCTCGCCCGGAGCGGGTACTTTTGATAAAAGCGTCCAGGCTGTCGAGGCCGCCCGCCCACAGTGGGGTGAAAACCAGCGCAGCGGCCACAACCAGCAGGTGCCGCAGCATCATGACTCAGCCCGCGCAGGCACCAGAATGTCGCGCTGGCCGTTGGTGCTCATGCTGCTTACCAGACCGGCTTTTTCCATATCCTCAACCAAGCGCGCGGCGCGGTTATAGCCAATCTTGAGGTGGCGCTGCACCAGCGAGATGCTGGCTTTGCGGTTTTTGAGCACCACTTCCACGGCCTGGTCGTACATGGGGTCTTTCTCGCCCCCCGCATCGCCACCAAAGCCATCGCCCTCTTCGCCGTCGACCGTGCCGCCTTCCAGCACGCCCTCGATGTAATTGGGCTCGCCGCCCTGCTCTTTCAAATACTTCACAACGCGGTGTACTTCCTCGTCGCTCACAAACGCACCGTGGACGCGGATGGGCAGGCCGGTGCCGCTGGGCATGTACAGCATGTCACCCATGCCCAACAAGGCCTCAGCGCCCATTTGGTCCAGGATGGTGCGGCTGTCAATCTTGCTGCTGACCTGGAAGGCGATACGGGTTGGAATATTGGCCTTGATCAGGCCGGTAATCACATCCACGCTGGGCCGCTGGGTCGCCAAAATCAGGTGGATGCCTGCGGCGCGGGCTTTTTGCGCCAGACGGGCAATCAATTCCTCGATCTTCTTGCCCACCACCATCATCAAGTCGGCCAGTTCGTCGATCACCACGACGATATGTGGCAAGCGCTGCAGCGGCTCGGGGTCGTCCGGGGTGAGGCTGAAGGGGTTGGAAATGAACTTGCCGGCCGCGCTGGCCTCGTCAATCTTGGCGTTGAAGCCAGCCAGATTGCGCACGCCCATTTTGCTCATCAGCTTGTAGCGCTTTTCCATCTCGGCCACGCACCAGTTCAGTCCGTGGGCGGCCTGCCGCATGTCGGTGACCACCGGTGCCAGCAGATGCGGAATGCCCTCGTACACCGACATCTCCAGCATTTTGGGGTCAATCATCAAGAGCCGTACATCGCGCGCTTCGGCCTTATACAAGAGGCTCAGAATCATGGCGTTGATCCCCACCGACTTGCCCGAACCGGTGGTGCCTGCCACCAGCACATGTGGCATCTTGGCGAGGTCGGCCACGATGGGGTTGCCCACAATATCTTTGCCAAGGCCCATGGTGAGCATGGACTTGCCCTCGTTATAGACCTGGGAGCCCAGAATTTCCGACAGGCGGATGGTCTGGCGCTTGGCGTTGGGCAGCTCCAAGGCCATGTAGTTTTTGCCAGGAATGGTCTCGACCACGCGGATAGACACCAGGCTCAGGCTACGCGCCAAATCTTTGGCCAGGCCCACGATTTGAGATCCCTTTACGCCGGTAGCTGGCTCGATTTCGTAGCGCGTAATCACCGGACCGGGCTGGGCCAGCACCACGCGAACTTCCACACCAAAGTCTTTGAGTTTTTTCTCGATCATGCGGCTGGTCATCTCCAGCGTCTCGACCGATACCGTCTCCTGGTTCAGCTGCGCATCGTCAAGCAAGGCGACCTGCGGCAAGTTGCTGTCCGGCATTTCCACAAACAAGGGCTTTTGCCGCTCTTTCGCCACGCGCTGGCTGGGCGGTAAATCCAGCGGCTTGGGTTTGGCAATCAGCACCGGCTCAGGGTGGTGCTCCACGATCTCCTCACGCTCCTCCGAGATGATCTCTTCGCGCTCGCGCATGGCCTGCAATCCGATCTCGCGGTCCTGCGCCTGCTCCCGCTTCTCTCGTACACCATGCCAGGCCGACTCGACGCGTGCGCCCAAGGCCTCGCAGACGTGCAGCCACGAAAAGCCAAACACCCAGGGCGCGGCCGCCAGGCACAGTGCCAGTTCCAGTACACCCGAGCCCGCAAAACCCAGCGTGGCTGACAGTGGCTGGCCCAGTAAAAAGCCCAGCACGCCGCCGCTGTGCCCCGGCAGATGCGCCTCCCACGCGTAAAGGCGACTCCATTCCAGTGCCGAGCTGGCAATCAGCAGCACGGCCAGGGCGGGCCAGAACCCGCGGCCTGGGGCGTCAGGCCTTTGGGCCAGGTTACGTACACGCTGCCGCACATGCCCAAACACCACCCGCGCCGCCGCAGCCACCAGCCACCAGGATGAGTACCCCAAGAGAAAATAATTCAAATCAGCCAGCCAAGATCCCGCCCATCCACCCTTGTTCGCGGTGGGTGCGCCAGTGCCCGATGTGGACCATGCCGCATCCTGGGGTGAATAGCTCATCAGGGACACAAACCACCAGACCACCACCACACACACTGCCAACAAAAACAGCTCGGATGCAAAGCGTCTCAGGCCGGACGGAGCGGGTGCTTCAGCGGGCGCGGCAGTCTCGAAATGGTGGGCGGCATAACGCATACGCCAAGCTTACCCCAAGGCCCTGCGCCAGCCGGTGCCGGGGGCACTTCTTACAATCACGGACTGCGCGCCGCTTCTCGGCGCTACCCACACCGCAACAGATCGACAAGCCACCCATGACGAGCACCCAACACGCCAAAGTACTGATCTTGGGCTCCGGCCCGGCCGGTTATTCAGCCGCCGTCTACGCCGCCCGCGCCAACCTCAAACCGGTGCTGGTCACCGGTATCGCCCAGGGCGGGCAGTTGATGACGACCACCGATGTCGACAACTGGCCCGCCGATGTCAATGGCGTTCAAGGCCCTGAATTGATGCAGCGCTTTCTGGAGCACGCCCAGCGCTTCAACACGGAAATCGTCTTCGACCATATCAACAAAGTGGACTTGAGCAAGCGCCCCTTTACCCTCACGGGTGACAGTGCGGTCTACACCTGCGATGCGCTGATCATCGCCACAGGCGCGTCGGCCAAGTACCTGGGGCTTCCGTCGGAGAGCGCTTTTATGGGACGCGGCGTGTCGGGGTGCGCAACCTGTGACGGATTTTTCTACCGCGACCAGGTCTGCTGCGTAGTAGGCGGCGGCAACACAGCGGTCGAAGAAGCCCTGTACCTGAGCAATATTGCCAGCACCGTGTACCTGGTGCACCGGCGCGACAAATTCAAAGCCGAACCCATTCTGGTGGACAAGCTGATGGCCAAAGTTGCCGCCGGGAAAGTTGTGCTCAAGACCTTCCAGACACTGGATGAGGTTTTGGGCGACGCCAGCGGCGTAACTGGCATACGCCTCAAAAGCACCCAGGACGGCAGCACCGAGGACCTGGCGCTACAAGGCTGTTTCATCGCCATCGGCCACGCACCCAACACCGAGATATTCCAAGGGCAGCTGACCCTGGAGAATGGCTATATCGTCACCCAAGGCGGCCTCAAAGGCTTTGCCACCCAGACCAGTGTTCCCGGCGTTTTTGCAGCCGGCGACGTGCAAGACCATGTCTACCGCCAGGCCATTACCAGTGCGGGCACGGGCTGCATGGCGGCGCTGGACGCCCAGCGCTTCCTGGAGCAGGAATAAGCCCCTGCTGCTCAGCGCCCGGCCCAGCGTAGGGCTGCGGCTACAATAACAGGCTTTGCTGTTCCCGAACCCCTTTCGGGATGCTGGCAAAACGGGTTACCGCCACCCTGAAATTGGCGAGGTCAGGCAGTGGCGAACCAGCTCCTGCTGTTTCTAGTATCGGAGTGTCCACATGGCACGCGTATGTGAAGTAACGGGCAAAGGCCCCATGGTCGGGAACAATGTTTCCCACGCCAACAACAAAACCAAACGCCGTTTTTTGCCCAATTTGCAATATCGCAAATTTTGGGTCGAGTCGGAAAACCGCTGGGTGCGTTTGCGCATCTCCAACGCTGGCTTGCGTCTCATTGACAAAAACGGCATCGATTCTGTGCTCGCCGATCTGCGCGCGCGCGGCCAGGCATAAGGAGCATCACCATGGCAAGCAAAGGCGGACGCGAAAAAATCAAGCTGGAATCCACTGCAGGAACCGGCCACTTCTACACCACCAACAAAAACAAAAAAACCATGCCCGAGAAGATGTTGATCAAGAAATTTGATCCCGTCGCCCGCAAGCATGTGGACTACAAAGAAACCAAGCTGAAGTAATCAGCCCGGTTCTTCCCAACAAAAAACCCGCCTCGGCGGGTTTTTTGTTGGGCTACTACAACCGGTTGGTGGGAGTAATTAGCCGCGTAGGCTATTTCAGGCGTGGGCTGTACGCAGTTTGACCGAGAACTCACGCAATGCGGCAATGCCGCTCTCTTCCGCGCGATGACACCAGGCCGCGAGGTTGACCACCAACTGGTCGCGGCTCAAAGCCGTGTTCAACCACAACTGGCGCAGCTCTTCGCGCATCACCACCATTTTGTCCAAAGCCGGCAGAACCTTGCGAGCAGCTGCCAAATCAGCAACAACAGCGGCCGGAACCTTCTCTTGATCGCGGTGAGCCCATACTTTTACCGCTTTGATCAGTGCCGTGTTGGCACTGCGGGATTGCAGAGTCTGCACCTCGGACTGCAGCGCGACACGCATGCCTTTGGCATAAGCCGCCATGATTTCATAGCGGTTGGCGATCAATGCCTCCAGTGTGTTGCGATCGGCCACCGGACGGATATCGCCGTAAGCGGCTTTGGGAGGTGTCTTCTTGGCTTTCGCCAGTCCAGCCATTTGCAGGATGCTGATGTACATCCATCCAATATCGAACTCGTAGGGCTTGACAGAGAGCTTGGCCGAGGTCGGGTAGGTGTGGTGGTTGTTGTGCAGCTCCTCACCCGCTATCAAAATGCCCCAGGGAGAAATGTTGGTACTGGCATCAGCCGCTTCAAAGTTGCGGTATCCCCAGTAGTGACCGGCGCCATTGATGATGCCGGCCGCCATGATGGGCGTCCACATCATCTGCACTGCCCACACCGAAAGGCCCAGCGCGCCAAAGAGAAACAAATTGATGATCAACATCAAGCCCACGCCCTGCCAGGAGTAGCGTGTGTACAGGTTGCGCTCGATCCAGTCGTCCGGTGTCCCGTGGCCATAGCGGTCCATGGTTTCTTTCACTTTGGACTCGGCCCGATACAACTCAGCACCTTCGAGCAGCACTTTGCGGATACCGTAAACCACCGGGCTGTGCGGGTCATCCGCCGTTTCACACTTGGCGTGGTGTTTACGGTGTATGGAGGCCCACTCCTTGGTGACCTGTCCGGTCGTTAACCACAACCAGAAACGGAAAAAATGTGCCGGCAAGGGATGCAGATCCAGCGCGCGGTGCGCTTGGTGGCGATGCAGATAAATCGTCACGCTGATCATGGTGATATGCGTGAGGAGTAAGGTGAACAAAATAATTTGCCACCAGCTCAGGCTCCAGGCACCGTGGGATAGCCATTCGACAGCAGCATCGTGCACGATCCAAAGGGATTCAAGCATGTTTTAACGTTCTTTCAGTAGGTTGATCTTCAAGCCCGCCTGCTGCGCGACCGGTTTTCTTGACGGCTCGCATTGTAAATGCCCCCGCATTTTTACTTTTTTTGCCAAACTGCGGCAAAAAAACCGTCCGTTGCGTGTAGGTGCGGCCACAAGCGCAGGTAGTAGTCGCCCGCAGCGCCCCCGGAGCACAGGCGGATCGGGTCGGACACTTTGAGGCCTTCCAGCAGGCCGGCCACCGGCAGCAGTGTGAAATCGGGGTGCTTAGTGCTGAAAATTTCAGCAATCTCCTCGTTTTCCTGGGGCAAGACGCTGCAGGTGGCGTAAACCAGGCGACCGCCTGGTTTGACCAGACGCGCGGCGCTATCCAGAATGGCCGTCTGCTTGAGCGCCATTTCCTGAACAGCCTGCAGACCCTGGCGCCACTTCAAATCCGGGTTCCGGCGCAGCGTACCAAGGCCGGAACAAGGCGCGTCGACCAGCACCCGGTCGATCTTGCCGGCCAGGCGTTTGACCCGTTCGTCCCGCTCATGGGCCAGCGCGGCAGGGTGCACATTGGACAGGCCGCTGCGGGCTAAACGGGGCTTGAGCGCGTCCAGACGGTGCGCCGAGGTGTCAAAGGCGTAGAGCCGTCCGGTGCTGCGCATGGCCGCGCCGATGGCCAGCGTCTTGCCGCCCGCACCCGCACAAAAATCGACCACCATCTCGCCCCGCTTGGCATCCAACAGCAAGGCCAGCAGTTGGGATCCCTCGTCCTGCACCTCCAAGTCACCGCGAACAAAGGCCGCGTGCTTATTCAGCGCGGGCTTGCCCTGGATGCGCAAACCCCAGGGCGAAAACGGCGTGGGCACGGCCTTGATGCCGGTTTGCGCCAGCTCTTTTTGCACATCGGCGCGGCGGGCCTTGAAATCGTTGACACGCAAATCCAGACCCGCGCCGGCGTTCAGGCTCTCTACCAGGGGCCAGAAACCGTCGCCGACCTGTGCCTTCAATGGCTCAACCAGCCACTCCGGGAGGTTGTGGCGGTGGCGCTCCATCAAATCCTGGGGATTGACCTTTTCGCATGCATCCAGCCAGTTCTTCTCCTGGTCGGTCAGTGCGCTGCGTAAAAAATCACCGGGGCCGTAAAAGCCCAGAATCGCCAAACGCCGCTCCTTCGGGCCGCTACCCGAGGGGGCCAGGTGGTCGAACAAGAGCTTTTTGCGCAGCACCGTGTAGGTGGTCTCTGCCAGGGTGGCGCGCTCACGCGGCCCCAGGCCCCGGTTGTCCCGGAAAAATTTGGAAACGATGGCGTCGGCCGGGTGATCGAGCCTCAAGGTCAGTCGCACCAGCTCGGAGCAGGCGTCTAATAAGGCTTTTGGATGCATAAGCCCCCGATTGTCCCATGCGCAACGAAAAAC
The DNA here is from genome assembly GCA_947446885.1 of Comamonadaceae bacterium. Classification (GTDB taxonomy): domain Bacteria; phylum Pseudomonadota; class Gammaproteobacteria; order Burkholderiales; family Burkholderiaceae_C; genus Allorhodoferax. The sequence goes on along the minus strand of CANFHZ010000007.1, from coordinate 9,198 downwards.
ACCCTCCCGCCGACGCCCTGCCCCCGCTGCCACCAAGTGCCGCGCCGGGCTTGTACCGCCACTACAAGGGCAATCTCTACGAAGTCATCGGCACGGTGCGCCATTCGGAGACGCGGGAAGCCCTGACCTTGTACCGCGCGCTCTACGGCGAACGCGGTCTGTGGGTGCGCCCGGCAGCGATGTTTCTTGAAGATGTGGAAGTGAACGGCGTCTTGCAGCCGCGTTTTATGCGCCTGGGCGACGCAGAAACGCCTTGATCGCACGCGGGTAGAGCAGGTGTTCCTGGGTCAGCACGCGCGCGGCAAGGCTGTCGGCACCGTCTCCGGGCAGCACCGGCACCACCGCCTGACCCAGGATAAGACCGTGGTCTAACTCCGCCGTCACTTCGTGGACCGTGGCCCCGGCAAAGCGGCAACCGGCATCAATGGCCCGCTGGTGTGTGTGCAAACCGGGGAACGCCGGTAGCAGCGAGGGATGGATATTGAGCAAGCGCCCCGCATGGGCAGCCACAAAGCCGGGGGTGAGAATGCGCATAAACCCGGCAAGGATGACCAGCGCCGGTACCGCCGCGCCTGCATCGAATTGGGCAATCTGCCGACCCAGCGCTTCGTCAAACGACTCGCGACTGGCAAACGCCCGGTGATCCAGCACCGCCGTCGCCACACCCGCCTGCCGTGCCAGCGCCAGTCCGCCCGCATCGGCGCGGTTGCTGATGACCCCAGCGATGCGGGCACCCAAGGTGACGGACCAGTCTTCCTGCCGCGCCGCGCGCAGGATGGCCGCCATATTGGAGCCGCTGCCCGAAATCAAAACCACAATGTTGCGCATGTGTGGATTATCCGCAGCGCCACCGTCCAGCCATCTGTTGGCGGGCGGCAGCGCTACTGCGCGGCTATTCCGCCTCGCGCACCCGCAAGAGCGTCGCAAACCGGGGAAGGCCGCTGGAACTCAGGCCCCGGTAGCGGTAGGTGACCAGCGCACCCACGGGTGGCGGATTGGCGCGCTGGGCGTCGCTCAGGCCGCTGCCGATGGCAAAACGTGCGCCCTGCTCCGACTCCAGCAGCAGCGCCCCGGTACGGCCCCGGTATTTCCCTTGACCCGGCAGGTGGGCGATCACGGTCGCCTCCGCGTCCGGCTGCAGCTTGAATTTGTACAGCGTCTGGCTGCGGCCCGGCTGCCAGGGTGCGTCCCAGCGGTGCAAGACCAGGCCTTCGCCACCCAGCTGCGTGAGTGTGCGCAACTGCTGCTCCAGCGCAGCCGCATCACTGCCAGGCGTCTGGGTAAGCGCCTCCAGCCAGGGTTCGCCGACCGTGGCCACAAGTGCTTGCAAGCGGGAGTAGCGCTGGGCGAAAGTGCCCGGCTGGGACGGCATATCGAACACCATGAAACGCAGCGCGCGCCACGCGGCCTCGTCCACCGGGTTGCTGCGCACGGCGCCGCTGAGGCGGTCAAAGCTGCCACGGCCCATCCACAACTCCCCATCCAGGGACTCGGAGGGAAGGCGCTCCACAAACCAGGCCGGAGCCGCCAGCGGGCGGCCGCTGCGAAAGTGCAAGTTCTGGCCGTCCCACACGGCGCGCACACCGTCGAGCTTTTCACTCACAGCAAATCCTGCCGGTGAGCGGCCAGGGTGCCACACGCTGGCCAGTTCCAGCGTGCCCTGCACCGGCGACCTATCCCCGGTGGGACGGCTGGCAGCCTGCAGCCAGGCAGGCCATGCAGGCAGGCACGCGCCTGCGAACAGACGGGCGGTCGCGCGCCGACGGGAAAGGCTATGAACGGGGGGATCGTTGGGGTGAACGGACAAGGACATGGTTCCTCCAAACCAAAGCGCCGGCCCTGCTGGGCTTCTGTGCGGGGTGCCGTCCAACCACGGCGGACAAGCGGGCGCGCCAGGGGCTGCCCGCAAACCTTCTAGATCAGCAAACGCGAAGAGCGCGGCACGTGCGACATCAGAAACTCCATCTGATCCGCCAGGATGCGGCGGTTGCGCAAAATAAAGTCTTCCCACAAGCTGGGCACGTAGGGCGCGTACAAAAGCGGCATCTGCGCCTGCTCCGGCGTGCGGTGGCTTTTGCGGTGGTTGCAGGGGCGGCAGGCAGTGACCACGTTCATCCAGGTGTCCACGCCCTTTTGGGCGAAGGGAATGATGTGTTCGCGGGTCAACTCGGTTTCGTGGAAGTGGTCGCCGCAGTAGGCACAGACGTTGCGGTCCCGCACAAACAACTTGGCGTTGGTGAGCGTGGGGCGCAGGTTGAAGGGATTGATGCGGGGCACGCCACGGGTACCGATGATGCTGTTGACGCGGATCACGGACTGCAGACCCGTGACTGCGTTATGGCCGCCCCGGAACACCGCCACCTCGCCGCCGGACTCCCAGCGCACCTCGTCGGAGGCGTAATGGACAACCGCCTGTTCCATCGAAATCCAGGATTGCGGCAGCCCTTGGGCCGACAACTTCAATACTTTCACACATCGCCTCCGGTAAACGGTTCACATTGCGCGGGTATCCAGGGCCCCTGGCGGCGGCTGGCCGTCTGCGCCCTGTCGGAGACAATATACCCTGTTTACGTGAAGGTAGAGACGTCCCACCATGCAGGTATTTCGCGGTTTCCAGCATCCCACTGTGGCCCCGGCCTGCGCGCTCACCATCGGCAATTTCGATGGGGTACACGCCGGGCACCAGGCCATGCTGGCCCTGCTACGCGCCGAGGCCGGCCGCCGCCGCGTGCCCAGCTGCGTACTCACCTTTGAGCCCCACCCACGTGACTACTTTGCCAATAGCTTGCAACAAGCTGCCCTGGCACCCGCACGGGTCGGAACCCTGCGCGACAAACTCGAAGGTCTGGCGCAGTGCGGGGTCGACCAGACCATCGTCTTGCCCTTCAATGCCAGCCTGGCCGCACAGCCGCCGCAGGGCTTTGTCAGCACTGTTTTGGTACGGGGCTTGGGCGTGCGCTACGTGCTAGTCGGCGATGACTTCCGCTTCGGAGCCAAGCGGGCGGGCGACTACGCCATGCTGGACGCGGCCGGTGCGGCCCAGGGCTTTGACGTGGCGCGCATGAACAGCTACGAAATCCACGGGCTGCGGGTCTCCAGCTCTGCGGTGCGGGAGGCGCTTTCAGCTGGCGATATGGCACAGGCGGCCAAGTTGCTGGGCCGGCCCTACGCCATCTCGGGCCACATCGTGCACGGACGCAAGCTGGGGCGGGAACTGGGCTTTCGCACGCTGAACATGCGTTTTGCCCATTGGAAGCCGGCTGCCGGCGGGATATTTGTGGTGTACGTGCACGGCCTTGCGGCCCAGCCCTTGCCCGGCGTGGCCAATTTGGGGGTGCGGCCCTCGCTCGATCCATCCGACGTCAACGGCGGGCGCGTGCTGCTCGAAACCCATTGTCTGGACTGGCCTGCCAGCCTGGGCACAGAGGGGGCCTACGGTAAAATTGCTCGCGTGGAACTGCTGCACAAACTACACGATGAACGCAAATACGAGGGCCTGGAGGCGCTGACCCGCGGCATCCACCAAGACTGTGACGACGCCCGGGCCTGGCTGGCGGCCCGAATTTGACAGGGCCGGCACCGACGCACCTGGCCCCGCGTCCCATCCCCCGTTCAGCGCCCCCGGCGTGAACCCCTGCGCTCCCTCAGGCCAGCAGCCCATCGATTTTGTGAGACACCCATGACCGACGCCACCGACTATTCCAAGACACTGAATCTGCCTGATACGCCCTTTCCCATGCGCGGTGACCTGCCCAAGCGCGAGCCAGGCTGGGTCAAACAATGGGACGAGGCCGGTCTATACCAAAGGCTGCGGGTGGCCCGCAAGGGCGCGCCACTGTTTGTGCTGCACGATGGCCCGCCCTATGCCAACGGCAAATTGCACATCGGCCATGCGGTGAACAAGATCCTGAAAGACATGATCGTCAAGTCGCGCCAACTGGCCGGGTTTGACGCGCAATACATCCCCGGCTGGGACTGCCACGGCCTGCCGATCGAAAACGCGATTGAAAAACTCCATGGCCGCAAACTCAGCCGGGACGATATGCAGGCCAAAAGCCGCGCCTTCGCCACCGAGCAAATCGGCCAGCAGCGCGAGGACTTCAAGCGCCTGGGTGTGCTGGGCGACTGGGCCCGCCCCTACCGCACCATGGACCCGGCCAACGAGGCGGGCGAAATCCGCGCATTCAAGCGGGTGATCGAGCGCGGCTTTGTGTACCGGGGTTTGAAGCCCGTGTACTGGTGCTTTGACTGCGGTTCCTCGCTGGCAGAGTTTGAAATTGAATATGCAGACAAAAAAAGCGACACCTTGGATGTGGCGTTTTTATGCGCCGAGCCCGACAAGCTGGCTACCGCCTTCGGCCTGCCCGCGCTGGAAATAGATGCCTTTGCCGTGATCTGGACCACGACCGCGTGGACGATTCCGGCCAACCAGGCGCTGAATTTGAACCCGGCGCTGGTCTACGCGCTGGTGGATACACCCAAAGGCCTCATGCTCTGCGCCGAATCGCTGGTGGAGAAATGCCTGGAGCGTTGGCAGCTCAGCGGCATCGTCGTGGCCACCGCGCTGGGCGAGAAGCTCGACCGGATCGCATTCCAGCACCCACTATCCCATGTGAACGCCGGTTTTGCCCGCACCGCGCCGGTGTACCTGGCCGACTACGCCACCGCCGACGACGGAACCGGCATCGTCCACTCATCGCCCGCCTACGGCGTGGACGACTTCAATTCCTGCGTGGCCAATGGTCTGGCCTACAACGACATCCTCAACCCGGTGCAGGGCAACGGCACCTATGCCGCTGACTTCCCCTTGTTCGGCGGTTTGCACATCTGGAAAGCGGTACCGGTCATTTTGGAAGCCCTGCAGAACGCCGGTCGCTTGATGGCCACCCACCCCATCACCCACAGTTACCCGCATTGCTGGCGCCACAAAACGCCGGTGATTTACCGCGCCGCCGCTCAATGGTTTGTGCGCATGGACGAGGGCGTGGGCGTTTTCACCAAAGACAAAGCCCCCACAACCCTGCGCCAACTCGCGCTGGATGCCATCGACCAGACCCAGTTCTACCCCGAGAACGGCAAATCGCGTTTGCGCGACATGATTGCCAACCGGCCCGACTGGTGTATCTCGCGCCAGCGCAGCTGGGGTGTACCCGTGCCGTTTTTCCTGCACAAGGATTCGGGTGAGTTGCATTCGCGCACCATGGAGATTCTGGACTTGGCCGCCGACATGGTGGAGCGTGGCGGCATCGAGGCCTGGAGCCGCGCGACCGCGCACGACATCCTGAACCAGCCGGGTGACGATGCCGACAACTACAGCAAAAGCACCGATATTTTGGAAGTCTGGTTCGACTCCGGCTCGACCTTTGAGCACGTGCTGCGCGGCAGCCACAAAGATGCCTATGCCCGCGCGCCCTTCCACGCGCAAGGCCCGGAAGCGGACTTGTATTTGGAAGGCCACGACCAGCACCGGGGCTGGTTCCACAGCTCGCTGCTGCTGGGCTGCGCTTTGTATGACCGCGCGCCCTACCGCGGCTTGCTGACGCACGGTTTTGCCACCGACGGCCAGGGCCGCAAGATGAGCAAAAGCCTGGGCAACACGGTGGAGCCGCAGGTACTGAACGAAAAGCTGGGCGCAGAAATTGTCCGCCTGTGGGTGGCGGCGACCGACTACTCGGGCGACCTCAACATCGACGAAAAAATCCTGGCGCGGGTGGTGGACAGCTACCGGCGCATCCGCAACACGCTGCGTTTTTTGCTCGCCAACATCAGCGATTTCGACCCGGCCCACCATGCGGTCGCGCCCGCCGATTTGCTGGAAATCGACCGCTATGCGCTGGCCCGTGCCGCGCAGTTGCAGGCCGAGATAGTGGGCGTGCGCAACCCGAACACCGGCGTTTTTGAGGGCGGCTGCTTTGGGCGCTACGAGTTCCACCCGGTGGTGACGCGCTTGCAGATTTACTGCTCCGAAGACCTGGGCGCGTTCTACCTGGACGTGCTCAAAGACCGGCTCTACACCACCCAGCCCGATTCCTTGGCACGGCGTTCGGCCCAGACCGCGCTGTGGCAGATCACCCAGGCCATGCTGCGCTGGATGGCGCCTTTCCTGAGCTTCACCGCCGAAGAGGCCTGGGGCGTGATCGGCACCTCGGAGTCGATTTTTCTGGAAACCTATACCGGTATGGACGCGCCTGACGAGGCGCTTTTGGCCAAGTGGCACCGCATCCGCGAGATCCGGGATGCAGTGAACAAGGACATTGAGGTCTTGCGCGCGGCCGGTCATATCGGCGCCTCGCTGCAGGCCGACGTCAGCCTCACCGTGGAGCCCGCCGACCATGCCCTGCTCAGCAGCCTTGGCGCGGACCTGAAATTTGCCTTCATCACCTCAGCCATCCGCCTGCAAACCGGCACGGCGCTGGCGGTGCACACCAAGCCCTCGGCTGCCGTGAAATGCGCCCGCTGCTGGCATTACTGCGAAGATGTCGGCGTGTCAACCGAACACCCCGCACTGTGTGGCCGCTGTGTCTCGAACCTCCATGGCGCGGGCGAAACCCGCCACTTCGCCTGATGGCGCGGCGTGGCGGCGCGGGCGGCTTCAAACTGCTGCACTGGCTGGCGCTGGCGCTGGTGCTGGTGCTGGCGGATCAGGTGAGCAAGGTGCTGATTGTTGGCAGTTATGCGCTGGGCGAAGGCACCCCGGTCACCGCGTTTTTCAACATCGTGCGCGTGCACAACAGCGGCGCGGCGTTTTCTTTTTTGGCCGATGCGGGGGGTTGGCAGCGCTGGATGTTTGCCGGCCTCTCAGCGGGCGCGTCATTGCTGATTGCGTATTTGCTGCACAGCCACGCCGGGCAGCGCCTGTTCTGTTTCGCGCTGGCCTGTGTGCTGGGCGGGGCGGTCGGTAATTTGATCGACCGGGTGGTCTACGGCTATGTGATCGACTTTCTCGACTTCTACGCCGCCGACTGGCATTTCCCGGCCTTCAATCTGGCGGATAGCGCCATCACCCTGGGCGCTGCCTGCCTGATTCTGGATGAGTTGTTGCGGGTGCGCCGGGCAGGCTAAAAAAGAAAACCGGTCGACAAGATCTGCTCACTCATCCAGATCGTCTGGTCTGCCGTGCCCTTGTAGACCGGCACGCCGCGCAGCACGCCGTAAGCGCCTTTGGCGGTCAGCTCCAAATACATGGTTTTGTAAATTCGGTAGCGCAGACCGACTTCCACACCGGCGGTCCAGCCATTGAGCTGCCACCAGTCGCTGCTGGAGAAACAACAGACATTGGTGTTTTTAGGCCCCACCACATTGGTGTTACCAAAAATGGTGTTGTCCGCATGCGGCAGCAAAATGCCCGCGCCAACCCGGCTGATCAGCTGCAAATCACCCGCTTGGTTCTCTGGCCCGCGAAGGTGACGTAACCACACCGCGTTGACCATGATGTGGTTCAGACCGTTGTGCAAGTTGTAATCAAAGTTCTGCGCATTCAGTGCCACGTCCTGGTCGTAGGCGACACCTTCAACGGTGCCGGTCACGCGCGCTGTCTGGCCTTTGTCAACGTTGTATTTGCTGTGGTCGATGGATAGCTCAACTGCAAAGGTTTTCTCCGGATTCAAAAATTTGCCGATCCGGATGTTCTCTTGCGGGTTCGTCAGATCCAAATTAAACAAGGAGCTCACCGTGTCCTCGGGGCTGGACGGAAAGTCGCTGGCCCGGGCTTTGTGGACCACGAAATCACTGTTGATATCCGGCTGCGTCACATGGATGTCCGACGGTGCGTACTGCTGACGGCTGTAGCCCCAGGAGGCGTACCAGGACCCTTCCTGCTGTATCGCCTTGTCAAAGTTCACCGGCACCGGGGCTGGCCCCGACACCGGTTCTTTATTTTGCGCCCACGCAGTCAGCAGCGGACCGGCGGCCAGCGCCGCGCCTGCGATCCAGCGCGTCCATCCGATCCATGTGGCGTGCATCTACGGCTCCCTTGTCGTCGGCTTCAGTCCGGTTTGCAGAACATCGGCTTACAGCGTGAAGACCGTGCACCCGGTGGTCTTACGCGCTTCCAGATCCCGGTGCGCCTGCGCTGCGTCTTCCAACTTATAAGTCTGGTCAATGCGGATCTTGACTTTGCCGCTGGTCACCGCCTCGAACAAGTCGTCGGCCATCTCCTGGGTGCTCTCGCGGGTGGAAATGTGCATGAACAGGGTCGGACGGGTCACATACAAGGAACCCTTGGGCGCCAGGATACCGGGCGAGAACGGTGCCACGGGGCCAGACGCATTGCCGAAGCTGACCATCAAACCGAACATGGACAGGCAGTTCAGCGACTTGTCCCAGGTGTCTTTACCGACTGCGTCGTACACCACTTTGACCCCTTTGCCGCCGGTGATTTCTTTGACGCGGGCCTCAAAGTCCTCGGTGGCGTAATTGATCACATGGGCTGCACCGGCCTCGCGCGCCATAGCGCACTTGGCATCGCTGCCGGCCGTACCGATTACGTTGATGCCCAGTGCTTTGGCCCACTGGCAGAAGATCAAGCCTACGCCACCGGCTGCCGCGTGGAATAAAACTGTGTCACCCGCATGCAGACCGCCCTGGGGTTGGGTGCGCTTGAGTAAATACTGCACGGTCAAGCCCTTGAGCATCATGGCTGCGCCGGTCTCAAAACTGATGGCGTCCGGCAGCTTGACCACGCATTTGGCCGGCATCACGCGCAGCTCGCAATACGCACCCGGAGGTTGGCTGGCATAGGCCGCGCGGTCGCCCACCTTCAGATGCGTCACGCCCGCACCGACAGCCTCGATGACGCCTGCGGCCTCCATGCCCAGCTGCAGCGGAACCGGCAGCGGATACAGCCCGGTGCGGAAGTACACATCGGTGTAATTCAAGCCAGCGGCGTGGTGGCGGATGCGCACCTCACCCGGGCCGGGCTCGCCCACGCTCAGGGTGACCAGTTCCAACTGCTCGGGGCCGCCATATTGCTTGACCTGGATCGAGCGCGAGGTTTGGGGGGAAGCGGACATACAAACTCCAATAACAGTCAATAAACAAAAACGTGATTATCCGAATCTACTCCACCTGGGCCGCAGGCCGTCCGATGGGGGGGCGCGGCCCCTGGCTGCAAATAAAGACACCGGTCATCACCAGCGCGGTTCCGGCCAACACCCAGGGGCTGAGCGGCTCGTCCAGAACCAGGGCGGCCATCGCCAG
>CANFHZ010000006.1 GCA_947446885.1 Comamonadaceae bacterium | reverse complement strand
GCAGGTAGACCAGCAGTCCCACCAGCACCGAGGGCACGGCCAGCAGCGCGTGCAAGATTGTCAGCAGCGCGCCGCGCCCGGTGAAGCGCGCCACGCCCAGATAGGCCCCGCACACCAGCCCCGCTGCGCAGCCCAGCGCGCAGGCCAGGGCGCTGACGGCCAGTGAGCGCGCCACGATGGACAGCAGCTGCGCATCCAGCGTGATCAGCAATTGCCAGGCGGTTTGCAGGGCGGTGGTGGGCATAGTGTGTGTGCGTCAGGTGGCGACGTTGCGCATCCAGTCAGCGGTCTGGAAAAACGAGGTCTCCAGCCGCTGGCGCAAGTCTTCGGGCACGCCGGTTTCGGCCATGGCCTGTGCCATGCACGCCAGCCACTGGTCGCGCTCCACAATACCGATGGGTGCGTGCATGTGCCGCATGCGCAGGCGCGGGTGGCCGAAGCGCTCGGTGTAGTGCTGCGGCCCGCCCATCCAGCCGCATAAAAACCAGAACAGGCGCTCGCGGGCCTGCTCCAGGGTGCTGCCATGCACGGCGCGCAGGGCGGCGTAGCCGGGCTCCAGCTCCATCAGGTCATAAAACCGCTCCACCAGGGCGTGTATGGCCGGCTCGCCGCCGATGCGGGCAAATGGTGTATCGGACGCGTCCACAGGTTCTTCCATAGCCGGATTGTCTGCGAGCCCGCTGCGACGGCCGCAGGCACAATCGCCCGGCCCTCTTGCCGCAAGGCAGGACATTTTTTGAACAACTGCCCATAAGGAGTCCGGATTGAACGGTTTGCAAGCCCCCGAGGGCGCGCTGGTCTTGCGTAGCGACAGCTTGCTGGCTTGGGTGCTGCCCTACGGCGCCCGGCTGATGCAGCTGTTCTGGTTGCATGCCCCCGAAGGCCCGCGCCCGCTCACCTTGGGGTTTGTGCAGCCGGAGGCATACCGGCAGGACACCATGTCGATGGGCGCGGTCTGCGGTCGCTATGCCAACCGGATCGGGGGCGCGGTGCTGGAGCGTGCTGGTGCGCGCCACAGACTTGATGCGAACCACCCGCTGGGCCACTGCATCCATGGCGGCAGCCAGGGCTGGGGGCGGCGCATCTGGCAGGTGGCAGCGCACCGTCCGGACTGCGTGGACTTGGTTCTGGATTCTGGGCACGGCGATATGGGCTTCCCGGGGAATTGCCGGGCCCATGTGGTGTACCGACTGGAAGGTGCGCGCCTCGTCTGGCAAGCGCGGGCGCAGCTGGATCGCGCCTGCCCGGTGAACCTGCTCCAGCACAGTTACTGGAATCTGGCCGCGCACGCCGATCTGCGCGGCCATCTCCTGCAAGTGGATGCACAGTACTACCACCCCTTGGACGCGCAGGAGCTGCCGCAGGATGCGGTCGCGGTGGCCGGTACCTGTTTCGACTTTCGACGTGCCACGCCGATTGCGGCGGCCTGCGTGCCCCTTCTGGATGGGGCACTGGTTTTGGACAGCGAGCCCGGCGAACTGCGCACGGTGGCGCGGCTGCAGGGCGGCGCTTTGGCCATGGATGTCAGCACCGACAGGCCCTATCTGCATGTGTATGCCAGCGCCGGTTTGCGCGCTACCGGGTCGCCGCTGGGCGTGGCCCACGGCCCCGGCGCTGCTGTGTGCCTGGAGTCTGAAGACTTGCCCAACGGCCCGGCGCTGGGCGCCGACGTGTGGTACGGGCCGCAGCGTGACTATGTGCACACGCTGGCCTTGGATTTTTCTGCAACACCTGAAAACGGGAGTCTGGATTGAACACGACTGATTTTGTGAGCCGCGCCTTTTTGGCACAGCATGTGGACCGCACCCTGGCTTTTTACACGCCAGTCGCCCTGGATCCGCAGGGCGGGTTTTTTCATTATTTTCTCGATGACGGGACGGTGTACGAGCGCAGCCACCGGCATTTGGTGAGTGCCACGCGCTTTGTGTTTGACTGGGCCATGGCCTACCACCACAGCGGCCAGGCGCGATACCTGGATTGGACGCGCCACGCCTTGGCGCACCTGGAGACCTTCCGCTTGCCCAGCGGTTTGTATGGCTGGACCGTGGAGAACGGGCAGGTGCAAGACGCGACCGCCATGGCATACGGCCAGGCCTTTGTCTTGCTGGCGCACAGCCACGCTTTTCGCGTCGGCGCCAGTAGCCGCGAAGCCGTCGCCCAGGCGTATGACCGTATGGAAGCGGCTTTTTTCGAGCCCCCGTATGGGGCCTACGCCGATGAAATCACACCGGCCGGGGTGCTGATTGACTACCGCGGCCAAAACGCCAACATGCACATGTGCGAAGCCTGCCTGGCGGCCTTTGAATTCACGGGTGAGCAGCGCTACTGGGACCGCGCGGTGCAGCTGATCGAGCGTTTTGCGTTTGGGTTGGCGTCCCAGTCCCAGGGTCTGGTGTGGGAGCACTACCGGCGCGACTGGTCGCTGGACTGGGACTACAACCGCGACAACCCGGGCAATATCTTCAAGCCCTGGGGTTTCCAGACCGGCCACCAGACCGAATGGGCCAAACTCTTGCTGATCGCCCACCAGCACCAGCCGAATCCGCGCTGGTTGCAGCGTGCCCAGGAGCTGCACCAAGCCGCCTACCGCTATGGTTGGGATCCGGTGCACGGCGGGCTGGTCTATGGTTTTGACCCGGATTTGCGGCACTGCGATACCGACAAATACTTCTGGGTGCAGGCGGAGTCCTTTGCCAGCGCATGGCGGCTGTGGCGCGCAACCGGGGATCAGCAGTACCTGGATCACTACCAGCAGACCTGGGACTGGAGCTGGCGCCATATGGTGGACCACCAATACGGCGCCTGGTTCCGGATTCTGGCCGCCGATGGCCGCAAGCTGGAAAACACCAAATCGCCTGCGGGCAAAGTGGACTACCACACCATGGGTGCGTGCTGGGATGTGATGCAGGTGGGCGGCCTGCGGGACTGAGGCCCCGCAGGTTTATCCGGCGAGCAGCGCGTCTACGTCGGCCACGCGCACTTCCCGTGCGCTGTGTGCGCTTTCCAAAACGGCCAGGGCTACAGCCAAGGATTGAATTCCAGCACGGCCATCGGCCATTTCATGGGGCTCGCCCCGGATGGCGCGGTGCATGTGCTCCAAGCAGGCCACATACAAATTACCCCGTGGCACGGGCAACACCAGGCGCCCCTGCGCATTCACCAGCACCAGGTCGCCACTGGGCTGCTGGCTCATCATGCCGCTGCCATGCAAACTGCCCTGGGTCCCGTGGAGTTCCAGCCCGGTATCGGCGTAGGGGGTGCTAAAGCCCTGGTGGCTGGATGCTGTCACGCCACTGGCAAAACGCCAGACTGACATGGCGTTGTCCTCCAGTCCGGTGGCCATTCCGCTGTTGGACACCATGGCGCATACCGCCACCGGGTATTCGCCCAGCAAAAAGGCCAGTGAATCGGCGTTGTGCACCGCGATGTCCAGCACCACGCCGCCGCCAGCGGTCGGCTTGTCCAGCCGCCAGCCCTGGAGGTGCGCCGGCAGGTAGACCGAATGCTGCATGCGCGCGGCCACCAACTGCCCCAGCGCCCCGGCACGCAGTTGCTCGCGCATGACGCGATGCGGGCCGTTGTGGCGCAAATGGTGGTTGGTACCCATGACTACCCCGGCAGCACGGCATGCCTGAACCATGCGCACTGCCGACGCCAGACTGGTTGCCAGTGGTTTTTCACACAGCACATGGCAACCGTTTGCGGCGGCAAAAAGGGTGGATGCTTCGTGCTTGTCGTTGGTGTTGGAGATATACACCGCGTCCACGCCCAGCGCCGGATAGTCTTTTTCGTCGCCCAATGCATGGGCGATGCCGTGTTGTGCGGCAAAGGCCCGGGCCCGCTGCGGGTCGCCCGATACGACGGCCACGACCTCGTCACCCACCGCCCGGATGGCCTCGACCATCCATTCGCCGGCAATCGTGCTGGCCCCAACCAATACCCAGCGCATAGTGTTTCTCCTAGTATGAAAGACCCATGATAACGTTTACATTTGGATTGGTACCCCATGAAAACCCCTAAAGCCACCACCCAAACCATTGCCGAGGCCACGGGCCTGTCACTGGCCACGGTGTCGCGCGCGCTGGCTGGCAGTCCCCAGGTGCTACCTGGGACCCGGGCGCGGGTGCTGGAGGCGGCCAAGGCCCTGCACTTTGTGCGTGACCGGGCGGCGGTGCGTCTCAAAACCGGCAAAACCCATGTTTTGGCCTTTTTGGTTAACCGCTCGGATGCCAACCAACCGGCTTTCAAGGACTTGATGCTGGGCATCAGCGACGCTTTGCAGGGCACGGATTACCACCTCATCGTGATGCCCGAGGGCACGGATACCAACCGCCTGAAGGCTTTGCGCCATGTGGTGGAGAACAAGCTTGCCGACGGCGTGGTGATCACCCACACCATGCCCGACGATGCGCGGGTGCACTATTTGCAAAAGGCCTCGCTGCCTTTTGTGTCCCATGGTCGCACCCACATCACCCCGGCGCACGCCTACGTCGATTTCGCCAACGAGCGTTATGCCGCCGATGCGGTGCACACGCTGTATGCCCAGGGCCGTCGGCGTCTGGCCATCTTGCTGCCCGAGTCTGGCGGCACCTTCTGGGAGTATCTGTCCAGCGGTTTTCGGGCAGCCTGCGCCACCTGCGGATTGGAAGGCCGGGTGGTTCAGGACATGGATATGGACCAGAGCCCGGAGAAGATTTACCAGTGGACGCGCGCGCACGTGCACGCCTTTGACGGGCTGGTGCTCACGCGCGAGGCCCCTGTGATAGCGCTGACCACGGCGGTGCTGGACGCCGGATTGCGTCTGCGCCAGGATCTGGATCTGGTGGTCAAGTACAGCAGCCATATGCCGCGCTACGTGCGCCAGCCCTTATTGGGCTGTTTTGAAGATATTTATCGGACCGGCACCTCATTGGGTGCCAACCTTGTGCACCAGATGACAGCGCCTGCCGGTGCGCCCCAGCACATTCTTTTTCAACCACCACCGATAGAAAGCTTGTATGACCCCGACCCCCGTTGACACGCAAGACCCTAACGCGCCCTACCTGGACAGCATCCGCCAGACCAAGCGCGCCTTGCGCGCCGCCATGCCGGATTTGAAGGAGCGCTTTGCGGCCTTGACGGAGAACATCGAGGCGCAAGTGCTGGCGATTGAAGCCGAGCGCGCTGCCGGTCTGCCGACCGTGCCCAGTGTTCAGGCCGCAGACCTGGATCACTTGGACCACGCCACGCTGGCGCGCTTGCGCCAACGCGCTTGCGTGGTGGTGCGGGGGGTGTTTGAACCCGGGCGCGTGCAGGCCTGGAATGCGGAGGTCGCTGACTACCTGGACCGCAACAAATACCTGGATAAAGAGGTGAGCAAGCGCGGTATCGACAAGTATTTCAGCAACCTGAGCAGCTCACGCCCGCAAATATTCGGCGTGTATTGGTCGCGTCCGCAAATGGAGGCGCGCCAATCCGAGGAGCTAGCGCGGGTGCGCCGCTGGCTCAACCACTTGTGGGCGTTTGAACATGGGGGCAAGCAGGTTTTCAACCCCGATCTGGAGTGCACGTATGCGGACCGCGTGCGCCAGCGCCAGCCGGGTGACAAGACCTTGGGCTTGTCACCCCACACCGATGGCGGCTCGATTGAGCGCTGGATAGACCCCGGGTACCAGCAGGTCTATCGCCATGTGTTTGGCGGCGATCTGCGCCAGTACAACGCGTTTGACGCGGCCTTCCGCACCGAGACCCGTGAAATTCCCTCACCAGCGGTCTGTCGCATGTTCCGTACTTTCCAGGGCTGGACGGCACTCACGCCGCAAGGGCCGGGCGACGGCACCTTACGGGTGGCCCCTATCGCCAATGCCATGGCCTGGGTGCTGTTGCGCGCATTGCAAGACGATGTGCCGGAAGACAGCTTGTGCGGTGCGCGCGCCGGGCGCGCCTTGGGCATCAATGCGCAGTACCACAGCCTGATTTTGCGGGCCTACGGATCTATCCCCAAAGTGGAGCAGGGCGACACCGTGTGGTGGCATCCCGATGTGATCCATGGTGTGGAAGACGAGCACACGGGCAACATCTCCAGCAACGTGATGTACATCGGCGCAGCCCCCGATTGTGAGAAGAACCGCATTTTTCAGGCACTGCAAAAACCGGCCTTTGAAGCTGGTTTGTCCTCACCCGACTTTGCCCCCGAAAACTACGAGGTGGACTTTGTAGGTCGCGCCACTCCGGCCGATTTGACGCCCCTCGGTTTGCGCCAGATGGGTTTTGCCGCATGATGGATCACACGGTTCCGGGCCGCAAAGCCCGGGACTGCTTTAAGGGCTGAGCGCCTCAGTTCAGGCGTTCGCCGCTGGTGGCGTCAAACACATGGATTTTGTGGCTTGCCACGGTCATGCGCAGCTGGTCACCCGGTGCGTAGAGTGCGGCACCCGCCATGCGCAGGGTGCACTCTCCCATGGCTGAGCGCAGCAGGACATAACTTTCGGCACCAGTGGGCTCGACCAGCGTGACCGTGGCCTGCAGCATGCCGCCTTCGTGGATGACCATGTCTTCCGGGCGTATGCCAATGCGTACACGCCGGCCCGCCAAGGCGGGCAGAAGCAGGCCGCTGTGGTCCTGACCCAAATAGATTTGACCGTCTGCACCAACCTGGCTCTCGCTCCAGTTGATAGCGGGTGATCCGATGAATTCAGCGACAAAGGTATTCGCCGGGCGCTCGTACAGTTCCATGGGCGTGGCGAGTTGCTGGATACGCCCGTCTTTGAGTACGGCGATACGGGTGCCCAAGGTCATGGCCTCCACCTGGTCGTGGGTCACGTAAATCGTGGTCACGCCGGTGGCCATGTGCAGCTTTTTGAGTTCAGCACGCATGTCGACACGCAATTTCGCGTCGAGGTTGGACAGCGGCTCATCGAACAAAAACAGTGAGGGCCTGCGCGCCAAGGCGCGCCCGATCGCCACCCGCTGGCGCTGTCCGCCCGACAGCTGGCGTGGCTTGCGTTCCAACAGGTGCCCGATTTGCAAGAGCGCAGCGACCTCATCGACCGCCGCCTTGCGCTGGGCTACCGGCACTTTGCGCATCTCCAGGGGAAAGGCGATGTTCTCAGCCACCGTCATATTCGGATACAGCGCATAGCTTTGGAACACCATGGCGATGTCGCGGGTGTCGGGTGCTTCCAGCGTGATGTCGCGGGTGTCCAGATGCAGGCTGCCGGTGCTGGGCTCTTCCAAACCGGCCACGATATTCATCAGCGTACTTTTGCCGCAGCCTGAAGGGCCGACCAGCACCAGGAACTCACCGTCGGCGAGGTCCAGGTTGATGTTTTGCAGCACCGTGGTGCTGCCAAAACTCTTTGAAATGTCTTTTATCGTCAGCGTTGCCATATGAACCTCAACCCTTCACGGAGCCCGCCATCAGGCCGCGTACAAAATATTTGCCTGACAACACATACACCACCAGTGTGGGCAGTGCCGCAATAAACGCGCCGGCGAAATGCACGTTGTACTCTTTGACGCCGGTGGAGCTGCTCACCAGGTTATTCAGCGCAACCGTCAACGGGTACGAGGAAAAATCGCTGAAGGACGCGCCAAATAAAAAATCATTCCAGATATTGGTGAACTGCCAGATCACATTGACGACGATGATGGGCAGGCTGTTGGGCAGCAGCAAGCGCCAGTACAGAACAAAAAACCCCGCGCCGTCCATGCGCGCGGACTTCACCAATTCGTGCGGGAATGCGGTGTAAAAGTTGCGGAAGAACAAGGTGCCAAAGCCGATGCCGTAGACGGTGTGAACCAATACCAAACCCTTCACCGTACCGGCCAAGCCCAGCTCGCCCAGCAACTTCGCCATGGGGATCAGCACAATTTGAAACGGGATGAATACCGAAAACAAGAGTGCGCCAAACATCAGCGTTGCGCCGCGCATCTTGAACTGCGTCAACACGTAGCCGTTGAGAGACCCGATCAAGGTTGAAAAAAGCACCGCCGGTATCACCATCAAGAAGGAGTTCATGAAATACGGGCGCAAGCCGGTTGGCTGCACGCCGATTTGCGCTTTGCTCCAGGCTTGCAGCCAGGGTTCGATGGTGGCGCTCAGTGGCAGGCTGATCAGATTGCCGCCGCGGATTTCTTCCAGCGGCTTGATGGAGTTGACCACCATCACATAAATCGGCATCAAAAAAATCAGCGCCAGCAATCCCAGAACTGCATAGAGCAGAGCGCGCTGCAACAGATCGGTCGTACTGCGGTTCATGCTTGCGCCTTGTCCCGCAGCTCGCTGCGCACGTAGGGAATAACAACGATGCTCACCGCGACCAGCATCAACACCGCGCTGGCAGCGCCCAGCGCCATTTCATTGCGGGTGAAGGTGTATTGGTACACAAACACCGAGGGCAGCCAGGTGGCCCGCCCGGGTCCGCCGCCGGTCAGGGCAATCACCAGGTCGTAGCTCTTGATGGCCATGTGCGCCAGAATCACAAAGGAGGAAATAAAGCTCGGACCCAGCTGCGGGATAACGATGCGCCAGTACATATTCCAGCCTTTGGCGCCATCGACGCGGGCTGCGTTCATGACTTCGGTATCCACCCCGCGCAATCCGGCCAGAAACAATGCCATGACGAAGCCCGATGTCTGCCACACCGCAGCGATGACGACGCAGTAAATCGCCATGTCACCGTCTTTGATCCAGTCAAAGACAAAATCAGGAAAGCCCATGGAATGCACGGTGCGTTCGAAACCGATGCTGGGGTCCAGAATCCACTTCCATGCGGTACCCGTCACGATAAAAGACAGGGCCATGGGGTAGAGAAAAATAGATCGGAATGGCGTTTCGCCACGGATTTTCTGGTCGATCAAAATCGCCATCAACATGCCCAACAACAAGCTCAGGCCGATGTACAAGCCCGAAAACAGGCACAGGTTCTTGGCCGATAGCGCAAAAGTGCTGAGGCGAAACAGGCGGTAGTAGGGGATTTCTTCAGCCAGTTCAAACTGCGGCATCAGCGTTGACGTGGTGAAGGAAAGGTAAATCGTGAAGGCGATAAAGCCATACACACACGCGCCAACCAAGATCAGACTTGGGGTGATGGTCAGGGCCGGTAGCCAGCGGTTTTTCATAGTTAAAAAAACGGGGGAGGGGCAAGCCCCTCCCCCGTATTACGCGTTTTCAGCGGTGCCTTACTCGGCAGCAGCAACCATGGCCTTCACTGCAGCGGCGCTATCGAGCTTGCCGTTGAAGTGCTGGGTGATCACGTCATAGAAACCGTTCTTGACCGAAGCCGGTACGGCGTGGCCATGGGCCATGGAACCGACCAAAGTGCCTTTGGAATTGGCTTCTGCCAAGTCTTTCATGCCCTTTTTGCCGCAATCGTCAAACGCTTTGTCCGACACATCCGTGCGCGCAGGAACCGAGCCCTTGACCACGTTGAACGCGCTTTGGAAAGCGGGGTTCATGATGGCGCTGGCCAATTTGGTCTGTGCTGCCTGGGAACCGGCGCCCACTTTGAACATGCCAAACTGGTCGGCGTTAAAGGAGACCATGCCCTGGGTTCCGGGGACGCGGAAGCACAGGAAGTCTTTGCCCGGTACTTTCTTGGCATTCAGGAATTCGCCCTTAGCCCAGTCACCCATGATTTGGAAGCCGGCCTTGCCTTCGATGACCATGGCCGATGCCAGGTTCCAGTCGCGGTTGGAGAAATCCTTGTCCACATACTTGCGCAGGGCAGCCATGCGGTCAAAGGATTTTTTCATGGTGTCCGAACCCAGCGCTGCTTTGTCTTTATTGATAAAAGCTTTGCGGTAGAAATCGACACCACCGGTGGCCAGCACCACGCCGTCAAACATGGTGGCTTCTTGCCAGGCTTGGCCGCCATGCGCCAGGCCGACAAAACCGGCTTTTTGCACTTTGTCCAGAGCAGCCAGGAATCCGTCGAAGTCGGTAGGCATGGTGGTCACGCCAGCTTTGTCCAAAACGGCTTTGTTGGCCCAGACCCAGTTGGTCGAGTGGATGTTCACCGGAGCGGCAACCCATTTACCCTGGTATTTGGAGAATTGCTGCAGTGCCAGGGGCACAGTCTTGTCCCAGTTTTCTTTTTGGGCCAGGGCATTCAGGTCACCCAATGCGCCTTGCTTGGCCCAGTCCTGGATGTCAAAGCCCAGCATTTGCACGGCAGTCGGGGGGTTGCCTGCGGTCACGCGGGCGCGCAACGCAGTCATGGCGGCTTCACCACCACCACCGGCCACGGGCATGTCATTCCATTTGACGCCTTGGCCTTCCAAATCCTTCTTGAGAACGCCCAGTGCAGCGGCTTCGCCACCCGAGGTCCACCAATGCAACACTTCAACCGACTCTTCCGCCAATGCAGGAGCGGCAAGCGCCACGCTCACCAGTCCAGCAATAATCGTACGCTTCATAGATATCTCCTAGTAATGCTCAACAGCCTTGTCGAGGCCATGCGATGATAACGTTTACATCAGGTGCCGCGGTGTTGGGAGTTTCCCCTAGATTGTTGCGTGCCGTGTCGGGTCGCATCAGCCTGCAGGTTCGTAAAACGCGGCCATGCAGCCGCCCTGCAAGTGCGATCCAATAAGGGCATGGGACAGCTGTACCTCGTCAGACACGCGCAGGCTTCTTTTGGCGCCGCAGATTACGACCAACTTAGCGCTTTGGGCGCGCGCCAAAGCCTGCGCCTGGGCGAGTACTTCGCCGCCAAAGGCATTGTTTTTGAAGCCGCCATCACCGGCAGCCTGCGCCGCCATGCCCAGACCTTTGCCGGAATCGCGCAGGGCGCCCACTTGGACTACACACCGCTGGTGCTGCGCGGATTGAATGAATACGACAGCGCCGCCGTCATCGCCAGCGTGCACCCTCAGCCCCTACCCAAACCGGAAACACCTGAGGCCTACCGCCATTACTTCCGCGTCTTACGCCACGGTTTGACCCAGTGGGCGCAGGGCGCGGTCGCCCCGCTTGGCATGCCGAGCTATGCCGACTTTGCCCATGGCGTGCGCGAGGCGCTGGACCATGTGCGCAGGCAGCACAGCGGCAATGTGTTGATGATTAGCAGCGGCGGCCCGATTGGCAGTGCCGTGGCGCAGGTGCTGGGCGCAGGAGCAGACGCCGCCATAGACCTCAATATGCGCATCCGCAACACGGCGGTGACCGAGTTCAGCTTCAACCCCAAACGCCACAGCCTGCTGGGCTTTAACAGCGTGGCGCACCTGGACGATGCGCGCTTTGCGGATTGGGTGACCTACGCCTGAGGCGCGGTTGCGGCGCAGAGGCTATTCACGCCTGCTTGATTTGTGCCAGCAATTTCGCCAGCGCAGCCCCCGCGGCGTCTCGCACCGCGTGGCCGGTCTCTGCGGTAGCCGCTGCCGCGTTGCCCATGGCGCCGGCCGGGTTGTAGTCTTGCGCAGCCCAGGCCAGCTTGGCGCTTTTGCCGTTGCCCAAAATGTCAAACTTTTCTGCACGCTGCTCGGACGTGGATGCGAAGTTCTGTGCCGCGTCCATATCGACAAGCGCCGGCTGCAGGGCCAGCATCAGCGCGGTTTCGATCTGCCCGGCGTGCGCGCCAAAGCGGTGTTCGTGGGCGCTGAATCGCAGCGACAGGTCTTCACCGCTGGCGTCGATCAGCGGCAGCTGGTACCAATTGACTCCGTACACAGTCAGGCCCAGGCGCATGCGCAGGTCGCGTCCCACGATGTCCATAAAGCTGGCCTGCCCGCCGTGGGTGTTGAAGAGCACCAGCGTGCGTATGCCGCTTGCGGCGGCACTTTCGGCCACGTCGGTCCACACGCGCAGCACGGTTTCGGCCTTGAGCGTGAGCGTGCCGCCAAAGCTGCTGTGCTCCGGGCTGTAGCCCACTGGCAGCGTGGGCAAAAACAAGGCGCTGGTGGCGGGGGTGAGGGCGGCGATGGCCGATTGCACCAGGCCGTTGGCGATGGCGCTGTCCACGTGCAAGGGCAGATGCGGCCCGTGCTGCTCGGTGGCTCCTAAAGGCAGCACCGCGATGGTGTGGTCCATCACGCCCGCTGCGCGGGCAGCGGCGAAGTGGGCGCTGCTGCATTCGGCCCAATAGCGGGAAGGAAAGTGATCGGAAAAATGGAAAGGCTTGGGCATGTGGTGTGTCCTCAGGTGTCCAGCGTGGCCAGGGGTGTGCTGCCCCGGTGCAGGCGCTGGCGCGCTGCCACTTGTTTGGCGCGTGCGGTGGTGGCGATTGTGCGGGGCAGTACATCCCTCAGGCAGCGGGGTTTAGCGCGCGCGCCGCTGGCCAGATAGTCGGCCAGCAAAGCGGTTTGTACGGTGGCTGCATCCATATTGCGCGGGCCGCTCAGGTAGTCGAACAGGGCGTCGGTGAGGCGCTCCGGCGTGAGTCCAGCCGTGCTGGCAGTTTCTTTCCACAGCCAGGCAGCGAAATCGGCGAAGGCCGCAAAAGCACGGGGGCCTTGCAGCAGCAAGGGCAGGCTGCGGCCAAAGCGCCCGGAATTGGCCACCAGATCCCAGTAGCGCGCCAGCCGGGTGAAAGCCTGCACCTCCTGTGCGCTGACTGCATCGGTTTGCAGCACCACATAGGGCGGTGTGTCCTGGTAGACCATGCCACGGGTCAGCGGCGCATCGGCCAGATCCTGCTGCGCCAGCGGTGTGCCGCGCAGACGTTTAAGGATGCCAAGCTGGATTTCATGCGGGCCCCAGGACCAGAGTTCATCAAACCCCGAAGCAAAGCTGTCCCAGCTCTCGCCGGGCAGGCCGAAGATCAGGTCGGTGTGCAAATGCGCCTGGCTGTGCTGCACCAGCCAGCGCACATTGGCTTGGGTGCGTGCGCTGTCCTGGCGTCGGCTGATGCCGCTCTGCACCGCGGGGTTGAGGCTTTGGATGCCAATCTCAAACTGCAAGACCCCGGCGGGAAAGCGGGCGATGCAGTCCTGCAAGCGTGCGGGCAGCTGATCGGGGATCAGTTCGAAGTGCACAAAGAGCGGCGCCTGCGGGTGGCTGGTGAGTTTGTTCAAGAAAAATTCCAGGATGCGCACCGAGGCATCGATCTTCAGGTTGAAGGTGCGGTCCACAAATTTGAAAGTGCGCGCGCCGCGTGCATACAAGTCGTCCAGCGCAGCCAAAAATTCTTCCAGCTCAAACGCCCAGGCCGTCTTGTCCAGGGCGCTCAGGCAAAACGCGCATTTGAAGGGGCAGCCGCGCGAGGCCTCGACATACAAAACCCGCTGTGCCAGATCGGTGGCGCTGTAGTGGGCGTAGGGCAAGGCGATTTCGTTAAGTGGGGGCTGCTCGCCGACGATGGTTTTCATCAGCGGACGCGGGCCAAACAAGAGGGCGCTGCATAGTTTGGGGAAACTCACATCGCCCCATCCTGTAATCACGTGGTCGGCCAGCGCCACGATGGGCTGTGTGTCCGGCTCATGGCTGACCTCGGGGCCGCCGAGCACGATGCGGATGTCCGGTCGCTGCGTGCGCAGCGCGCGCACGACGGCGCAGCTCTGCTCCACGTTCCAGATGTAAATGCCCAAGCCGACGACGTGCACATCGCCTGTATCAGCGGAGCCGCAATCGCGGATCAAGGCGGCGGCGATCTCCGACGGCGGCGTCTGAATCGTGAATTCGTGCAGGATTGCACAGTCCGCCACCACCTGCCCGCCGTGCCGCTGCATATTGGCCAGCAGGTAGCGCAGGCCCAGGCTGGCGTGCATGTAGCGGGCGTTGAGCGTGGCAAGCACAATGCGGTGGGACATGGGAGCATTATCCGAGCCCGTGCCGTACGGCGAAAATGACCTCTTTCCCCCGCCATTCCAACCATGCTGATTGATTTTTTTTCCGCTGCCGCCCTGCGTGTGGCTGCGCGCCTGCGTCGCAGTGCTGCCGCTTTGTTCTGGGGCTGTGCCGGGCTGGCGATGGGTGTGCTGGCCATGGGCGCTGCGGGAGCCACTGGCTTATTGGGGCGCAGCGACTCGGCTGCGGTCGTGGAGAACGCGCAAATCCGTGTCGAGCTGCTGGCCCATGCTCCGCAAGGCGTGGGGCCGGGGCGGCCCCTGTTGTTGGGCCTGCAGATGCGCCATGCCAGCGGCTGGCACACCTATTGGAAAAACCCCGGCGACTCCGGGCTGGCCACTGAACTGCAATGGACTTTGCCCGCCGGCTGGCAGGCAGCAGGCATCCAATGGCCGCTGCCGCAGCGCATACAAATTGGCGATTTGGCCAATTACGGTTACGAAGATGCGGTGCTGCTGCCCGTGGCAGTGACCGTGGGTGCGCAGCCCCCGGGCACCCCGGAGGTGGATGTGAAGTTGCATGCGAGCTGGCTGGTCTGCCGCCAGGAATGCATTCCGCAGGAGGGTGATTTCGCCCTGCGCCTGCCGCTGCGCAGCAGCTATGCCGCGCACGGGTCGGAGTTTTCTGCGGCGCTGGCTGCCGTGCCGCGCGTGCCCGATGCCACAGCGGGCGTGGCGCTCGATGCGCGGGTGGATGGCCACAGTCTGCTGCTGCAGGCGCGCGGTTTGCCGGCTGCCTGGCACGGCAAGGCGCTCGACGCCTTCCCGCACAACGCCAGGATATTTGCCACAGCCAGCAGCCCTGTGCAGACCGAAGTGGTGGGCAAAGCCGGTGCGCCCCAGCCGGGAACCCAGGTGTGGAAGGATGGTGTGTGGTCCGCGCGCTTGCCTTTTTCTGCACAGCGCCTGGACGAAGTGGCGCAACTGGGGCTGGTGCTGGCGCGCGATGGCGTGGGGCTGCAAACCATGGCCCGCGTGCAGGGCAGCTGGCCCGTAGCGGGCGGGAGTGGCGAGCCCGGCCCGGCCTTGGCTGCGGCGCTGAACGCCAACGCCGCGCAGCCACTTGCGGGAAATGTGTCCCTGGCATCCTGGGTGCTGGCGCTGGGCGCGGCATTTCTGGGCGGCCTGGTGCTGAACCTCATGCCCTGCGTGTTACCGGTGCTGGCTATCAAGGCCCTTGGCTTTGCCACGCACAAACGCAGCACTGGTATGTCCGCCCACGCCCTGGGTCTGGCTTACACCGCCGGGGTGCTGCTGTCCGTGCTGGCCCTGGGCGGAGCGCTTTTGGCTGTGCGCGCCGGCGGGGAGCAGCTGGGTTGGGGCTTTCAGATGCAGTCCCCCGCCGTGGTGGCTGGCTTGGCGGTTTTATTTGCGCTGATTGGCCTGAATCTGGCTGGTTGGCTGGAGCCCGGAAGCTTGGTGCCGGCCGGATGGGCCGGCGTGCAGCTGCGCCACCCGGTGGCCGACGCGTTTGTGTCTGGTGTGCTGGCCGTGGCGGTTGCTTCACCCTGCACCGCGCCGTTCATGGGCGCGTCCTTGGGCTTGGCCTTGACCCTGCCCCCCGCACAGGCGATGGGTATTTTTGCGGCACTGGGCCTGGGGCTGGCGCTGCCCTTTGCTGCGGTGAGCAGCCTGCCGCAGCTTGCGGCTTGGCTGCCGCGTCCGGGCGCGTGGATGGTGCGGCTGCGCCAGTTCATGGCTTTTCCGGTAGCCGCTACCGTGCTGTGGCTGGTCTGGGTGCTGGGCCATATGGTGGGGGTGGACGCGGCGGCGGCCCTGCTCGCGCTGCTGCTGTGCCTGGGGCTGCCGGTATGGGCTTTAGGCTTGCGTGGCGGGTGGCGGGCCGTGTTTGCGGTGTGCGCGCTGGTGCTGGCAGCGCTGGCTGCGCGCGTGGTGCTGCCTGCGCTGAGCGCAAAGGTACCGGCGCAGCAGGCAGACCGGGCGCAAGCGTGGGGTGTGTGGAGTGCAAAGACGGTGGCGGAGCAGCTTCAGGCTGGTCACCCGGTGTTTGTGGATTTCACCGCCGCCTGGTGCATCACCTGCCAGTACAACAAGCAGACTGTGCTTGCGCGGCCGGAAGTTGCCGAGGCTTTTGCGGTCAAAAAGGTGACCATGCTGCGGGCCGATTGGACGCTGCGGGACCCGGCCATCAGCAAGGCACTATCGGACCTGGGCCGCAGCGGGGTACCGGTGTATGTGCTCTACCGCAAAGACCAGGCGCCGGTGGTCTTGTCCGAGCTCTTGAGCGTGGCCGAGGTGCAGGGCGTTTTGACCGGCTGGTGACCTGCCTAGGGGCGAGTCAGGCCAGGGATTTTTCGCGGCAATACAGGCGTACCAGTGCGAGCAACTCTGCTTCTTTGAAGGGCTTGCCCAGGTAGTGGTTGGCACCGATTTCGGCTGCGATGTCCTGGTGCTTCTGAGCCACCCTGGAGCTGACTATCACGATGGGTATGTGGGCGGTGCGCGCGTCGGCGCGAACACGTCGTACCAAGTCAAAACCATCCAGCCGGGGCATTTCAATGTCACTCACTATGACTGCGGGATAGATGGTTTTCAGTTTTTCCAGCGCGTCCAGACCATCGCTGGCCAGTACCACGCGTATGCCTTCCCGCACCAGCAAACGCTCGGTAACGCGCCGCATGGTGATGGAGTCGTCGACCACCAGAACGGGGGCATCCCGCAGATCCCTGCGATCCGGCCCACCGCTTTGTGCCTGCATGGCACGGGCAGAACGGCGCTGTCGAGCGATATTGCCGTACACGGTAGCCAGGGCCACGGGGTTGTAAATCAGCACCAACTCGGCCGAGGGCAGCACGCCAGCGGCAAGCAGTGCAGGTAAGCCAGAGAGCTGTGGCCCCAGGTTTTTCAGCGTCATCTCGCGTTCGCCCATCGCCTGGTCCACGCGCAAGGCAACCGTCCTTCCCGTGCTGGAAAAGACGACGGTGCGCGCGGTCTGTGGTGCCTGCCCGGCTTCGGGGTCAGGGCCTTCGAGCAGGTCACCCGCCCAGAAAACTTCCACACGCCCGTGGTCGGCAAGGTCTACAAAGCCGGGCCCATCGGCATGCGTGGGGTCTGCTGTGAGCGTTGACTCCACCACCTGGGCAACCAAATTGCTGGGCACGCCGAATGTGATGTTGCCAACCCGGAACACCGCGATTTGGGTCAACACGGTGGTGAGTGGGAAAACCAGGGAGAAGCACATACCTTGGCCGGATTCGGTCTGAACTGCCAGCTGCCCACCCAGGGCCTGCACCTCGGAATGGACTACGTCCATGCCGACGCCCCGCCCGGCGACTACGGTGATGTCCTCCGAGGTGGAAAACCCCGGCCTCAGCAGCATGGCAACCGCATCCTCTTCCCGGAGTTCGGCATCCTCGGGCAGAAGTGATTGCTCAATCGCCTTGGCGCGTATGCGGTCGGTGCGCAGGCCAGCGCCGTCGTCACGGACGTCGATGCGTATTTCCTGGCCGGTTTGCGCCACCGATATGACGATGAGCCCCGATGGCGGTTTGCCCAACGCCATGCGCGTGGGCGCTGGTTCAATGCCGTGCACGACTGCGTTGCGCAGCAGGTGTTCCAGGCTGGGAGCGATGCGATGCAACAGACTGCGATCGAGTTTGGTGCTGCTGCCGTTGATATCGAGTCGCACACTGACGCCGACGTGTTTGGCCGCCTGGCGGACCACCGCGTACAGGCGGCCCGCAATGTCATCAAAAGCCACCAGCCGCATGGCCAGAATATCTTGGTGCATTTCCCGAGATTGGCGGTTTTGTAATGCCAGATCGCGGTCCAGTTCTGCCAGGCCTTCGCGCAGCGCTTTCTGCACTGTTCCCAGATCGTCATGCGACTCGGCCATCATCCGGGCGATTTCCTGCAGCCGGGTAAAGCGGTCGAGTTCCAGTGGATCCAATACCGAAGCATCGGTGTGCAGCGCGCTGCTGCGTGACTGCATTTGAAGTTCGCTTTGCAGCTCCAGTTCACGCAACTGTTCACGCAAGCGGGACGCGTTGTGGGACATGGCTTCCAGCGACTGCAGCAAACCGTCGGTGCGGGACTGCATGCGCGAGCGGATCAAGAGGACTTCACTCGATTGATCCAGCAAATGGTCCAACTCCAGCGCGCGGATCCGCAGACTTGCCTGCACATGCTGTATCGGCCACTCGGTTGCGGGTACTTTGTGCGAGGGCTCGTGCGTCGCGTCTTCAGCCGGTCGATGCTGATCGAAATGGGTCTGTATGGCGTCCAGCGCATCACGGGCAGCGGTCATGTCGGTAGGTGTGGCCCGGCCTTGCGGCAGCTCCGCAAGGTAGGACTCCAGATCGTGCGTCAAAGCGCCCATGCGCATGGCTCCGGCCAAGCGCGCGCTGCCCTTGAGGGTGTGCAGCAAGCGGCGCACCTGCCCGGGGGCTGCTTCGCTCTCGGGTTCGGATGCCCATTCTTCCAAGGCTTGGCCAAGTGCTTGCAGCAATTCCCGCGCCTCTTCCTGGAAGATAGGCCAGAGTTCAGGATCCAGCAGATCATCTTCGGCATCGTCTGCGGTGGACGCGTCTGGTGGAGCCAAATACCCGGAAACTGGCGCATCTCGGTTGTCTTGCGCCGGCGGAGCGGGTGGTGTCGGTGCCAATGGGGGTGCTTGGGGCGCTTGGGGCACCGATGCGGCTATGGACACAGATGGCGTCGGGTGAGGAGCCACCATAGTGAAGTCGTGTAGTGCGATGGTCAGCTTGGCTTGCGGTGTGTCGTGGTGTCCTTCGGTAAAACGCTGGAGCAGGTTTTGCAGCTCCCACACACAGTCCTGCAGCAGCTGGTGGCGCTCCCCTGTTAACGCGGTTTTCGGGGCGAGAGATTCCAGGCTGGATTCGAGTTCGCCGGCCAGGGCCGCGAGTCCGCTGTTACCGACGGTGGAAGCACCGCCCCGCAGTGCGTGCGCGAGGTCACGGATGGTTTTCTGGTGGTTCGCATCGGGGTCGGCGTACCAGCTGTCGACTGCATGCTGCATCCGTGCGATGCGTTCGGATGCCTCCGCTGCGAAGACCCGCAGCAAGGATGCACTGCGTCGCAACATGTTGTGTGCCTGTTCCGCACCGTCGGGATCTGGCGCGCTCGTTGCATCAGGGCTGTCGCCCTTGCCGTAATCCTGCTGCAGCGCCGCCGGGGTGCTGTGTAGGCGTAGCGCGTCGGCGGCTTCGCGAAACTCTGACTCGGAGTGGGGCGCAGGAGCCCCGGTGGTGATTGCTTCCACCCATTCCTCCAAGTCAAGCAAGGCCGTGTCTGCGGCTCCCAGCACATCTGCAATCGGGTTACGCGGCTGAACAAGGTGTTCATTTATCAGTTGCTCAAACGCCCATGCGGATTCGCCGATATCACGCAGGCCGACCATTCTTGCCCCGCCCTTGAGCGTGTGGAACGCGCGGCGTATGGCGTGGAGGTCTTGTTGTTGCGCGTGCTGCCCATCGGCCCAGGTCGTTTGTGCGATAGCCTGACGCGCCTGTTCGATGACCGCACGCGCTTCGGCCAAAAATAGGATGCGGATCTCATCTTCATCAGCTACAGCAGGGCCAGCGGGCGTGGCGGGGCCAGCCGCTGAAGTGCTGTTCACAGTCGCTTGCACCACCTCAGCGGAGGAGTCGTTTTCTTGCGGCACAGCACGCGCCACGGATCGGGCTGACGCCACACGCAAATCAGGCGCAGACGGCGCGGGGAGCGGTTTGAAAACCAGTTCTCCAAGGGTGGCGTCAAAGTGAAAGGCTTTTTGCGCCAGCGCCAACTGGTAGGCCAGCATGTCAGCCAGGGCCCCTAAATTACCCAGGTTGGTAGCCCACGATGCGGGCGCTTCCGCGCGGGCATTGGCCTGGGGCGCGGTTTGCATCATCTCGGCGCTGATTTGTGTGCGCAGGTGTTCCGAGGCGCGCTGCGCCTGGGGCATGTCCAGCAGCGTAAATATCCCTCCCACTTGGAGCAGGCGGATGCAGGCGTCGCTCAGGCTGACGATTTCACCGGAACTACCGAAATAGTGCTCCAAATCAAGTTCGATCTGCCGGAATTCGGTGTGCAGCGCCCGGGTCAATTTATTCATGGCGCTGCTTGCCATGGAGCGCCGCAAAATGTGCGCCATCCAGTCCGATAGCGGTGCTTGGCGACGGCTTGTCCGGGCTGCGAGCAGTCGCTGCGCCAGCTCAGCGAATTGCCGCTCGATGATTTTGGGTGCTGGCAGCAGAACCTCGCACGCGGCCTCCAATGCCAGCAAGGCCAATGCGATTTCCATGGCCATGGCGGCGCTGGGTACCGCGCCGGTTTGCGCCAATTCATCCAGGTATGCGCCCATAAGCTGCAATAGCCGCTCTGCCTTGGGCTCCAAAACAAGCAGCACCGCACGCAGCAGCGAAAACTGGGAGCGAACCTGTGTCAGCTGCTCGTTTTGACCGCGAACGAAGGCATTCCAGCTTTCGGCGATGGCCTCATGCCGCCTTCCGGCAAGCGCCAATTGCTGGGGATCACGGCGGCTGAAAAAATCCGAGGTGTAGTCCAAGTTAAGGGCGTGTTGCAGGCCATAGACGCGGCGCACTTCGCGTAACCAGGGTGCCTTTTCCTCCTCCGACAGATTGGCACATGCGCAGAAAAAAACGAGCTCCCGCGTCTGCCGAACCAGGTTTCTGGCCGTGGTTTCATCTCGGGTGAGAAATTCGTTGCGGATGTCGGCCAGGCTGCGTTTCACCTCCGGAGTCAGCGCCAGGAGCTTGAGGCGGATGGCCTCGAAAAATGCCGCTGCGGCATACCAGTAGCTCGTGCTCGCCGGGTCTTTTTGCACACCTGCCAATTCACCGCAAAGCCGCGCCGCCACATCGGCCGAAGCGCTGTCGCCGTCGCGGATACAACCCAGAAGTGCCTGGTCAAAGTGCGCCCCGGATTCCTTGCTCAGGAGCCCTTGCGCGCTGGCAGTATCGAAGGTCCACGCCGCCAGCGTGTGCAAGTGCCATGAGTGCGGCCACAAGTCTGCGGGATGGCAGTGGCCAGTTGCGTAGATTTTTTTGATGTCACGGTAGCAAGGGAACAATGCCACCGGTGATCCGATGTAGCCCCCCATCTTGGCTTGCAGAAAATTGATGACTGCGACGCAGGCACGGCTGATGGTTGACACGGACTCCCCGGTGCAGGAGCCTGGGGTATGGAGGAAAAATTCGGTAGCCGACTCGGCTGCCGAGAGCACTTTGGCGACTTCTGCATAGCCAATGATCGTTAAGGCGCCCGCAGCTTGCCGCAGTTGCTGGCTTGCGCTGCGCAGGTTGCTGTCGTCCGGTGAATCGGTAATCAGGGGATCTGCCGGGCTGGCATCACGCGCTGCCCGCTGCAGGCTCATCGTGGCCAGCGGAAGGGATTGGGAGAGATCGCCGAGAACCCAAGATAAGGCTCCCAGTGTCCGCGGTGCAGCCTGAAGATTCTTGTCGGGGCGGCTCATGCGTCGGTCTGCTGTGCTTGTAGAGGTGAGCGGTACTACAAGGCTTAAGCCACGACGCGGAAGCGGGCAACAGAGTTTTTCAATTCGCTGGCGGCAGTTTTGAGGCTGCGCACGGTTTCGGCATTTGAACGGGTTCCTTGCGCGGTTTTTTCCACTACCGCAAAGACCTCCCGAATGTCCTGGGCGATCACACCAGCAGTTTCTGACTCTCGCGTGGCGATAGCCGAAATGTTCTCAATTTGCAGCGCGACATCCTGCGATAGGCGATCAATATCCGTCAAGGCGAGGCCGGCGCGGTCCGACAGGCGGGTGCCTTCCACGACGTCTTGGGCCACGCGTTCCATGGCATTCATCGCATTGTGGGCATCGGTCTGGATGCCCGACACCAGTGCCGTGATCTGGCGTGCCGCGTTGGCAGAGCGCTCCGCCAGTTGCACCACTTCCTCGGACACCACGGCAAAGCCCCTGCCACTCTCACCAGCGGAGGCTGCCTGGATTGCCGCATTGGCCGCCAGTACGTTGGTCTGGGTGGTGATCTCCGAAATCAATCCGGTGATTTCACCGATTTCCTGGGAGGATTCACCCAGGCGCTTGATGCGCTTGGAGGTTTCATGGATTTGTTCGCGCAGATGCTGGGTGCTGCTGATAGCGTCCTGCACTGCCGCCAATCCGGAGTCTGCCGCAGTCCGAGACTGGCGTGCCACCGTGGCGCTGGACTGCGCCTGCGCCGAAATCGCCCCCACCTGAGCGGCCAGGCGCAGCACCGACTCCCCGGCCTTGTGGATCACGGTAAGTTGGTTGTGGGAGGACTCCAGCAACACCATGGAATTGGAGTCAACGCGCGTGGTGGTTGAATCGACTTGTGCGGCTGTGCGCTGCACGCCCAGCACCAGCTCGTGCAGTTCCTCGACCGTGTAGTTGATGGCGTCAGCGATACCCCCGGTCAGATCCTCGCTGACGGTGACCCGCTTGGTCAGGTCCCCATCGGCAATATCCTGGAGCTCCTGCATCAGGCGGAATATGGCGAGCTGGTTGGTCTGGTTTGCCTGCCGCGCCTCATCGGCGGCAGATTCGGCCCACTGCAAACGCAATGCAGCTTCCTGCCTGGCGTTGGTGACCAGGATGTTCTGGTAGTCCTTTTGGGAAAACTTGACGTACAGCAAGCCCACCAGCGACATGAGGCTCAACCCAAACGACAGCAGAGCAACAAGACGCAAGGTGCCGCTATCCGCGTTACTGATGAGCAATGTCGCCTGCAAGGCCTTTACTTCCTGATCCATTTGATCGGAAGCCGCGTCTAGTCTCTGAGCCGCTTCCTGTGTTTTGGCAATGGCGGTAGACGCTGCCTGGAGCTTCTGCGCCATCTCGGACAGCGCACGCCCGTTCTGCATCAGGGTCGCCACTGGAGAGGCTGAAGACGGTTCGGATGCCGCACGAAGACTTTGGCTGGAGGTGGCCTGTGTCAAGGCCTTTTCGTGCTGCCCAAAGGCGGCCAAAGCATTCGGCATTTGCGTGATCACGCGTGGTACCTGGCTTGCCACGCGCAGGTTTTCTACCCACTGGGCGCTCAGTGCGGCCATTGCTGCCGCTGCGTCCCACTCCGCTTGCTCGGCGGGAGTGCGGAATCCGGTCGTTTTGAGCCGGGCTATCGCGGAGAGGCTCTCCGCGTAGGCGGCAGTATCGTTCTGCAAGGCGTGGAGCAGGGCAGAGGCATCGGCCGGTGCATCACGGGAGTCTGCGACCAGACCAATGTCCCTTTGCGCGCCCGCTATCAGCTTGGAGATTCTGCCAATACGGTTGATCTGGTCTTCTGAAGCCGGCAGGATGCGTGAAAGGGTTGAATCCTGTCGAAGCGTGCCGCCCGCCGTGTCCAGCGCGTCGGCACGTTGGTGCAACTGGTCTTTGGCTGCAGAGTTGCCGTTCAGAACCAATTCGGCGGCTTTGGCAAGGTAACGCATGTCGCTGGTCATCGTGCTGGTGGCGACGAGTTTCTGGGCTACGGAATTGTTGGTGATGGACTGGTATCCCATGGTGCCCACAGCCACGGGCAGGCTGAAAAGCATTACACCGGCAAAGAGTCTGCGGAATTCGCTTGCACTACGTTGGCCAAGAAAAAAAGGAAGGGTCACGATGTGCTCACCAGGCACCGCCGCCCCAGCATCCTGCGCGCCGGATGCGTCAATGGGATTGGGAAATCCCGTATTTCCGCTGGACGGTGAATTGGTGGGTTTGTTCATAGGTTTCCCTGCGGGGCTTGAATGCTGTGAGAGCGCACTGACGCAACCAGGGCAGGGAGATCGACCTCCATCCACCGCGTGTTCAAGGGGTCGCGATGGATGCCGACAAGCAAGGGCTTATCCGCCACATCGTCTTCGCTCTCTCCAAGAAAGTTGGTCGGATTGCGCAGCCCCTGGAGTGATCCGACTACCAGGGCGCAGGGCCAGTTCAGGGCCGCGCTGACCGTGACCAGGTGGCCGCTCCCGGTGTCGGTGTGTGAACTATGTTGGTGGGGGGGCCTGTTGCTCTGGGTTTCGCCCAGGGACAAAAATGCTGCGAGGTCGATCACAGCGTGCAGCACGCCGCGCACGTTGATGGCACCACGAAACCAGTGTTGGGTGAACGGAACCTGGGTTATGACCTGCGCTTGCAAGACCTGACCGATGTGTTCAAGTGCAAAAAGGTAGTGCTGCTGCGGCGCTTTGAACGCCAACCATTTGGCTGCCCCCGGCTGCATGGGCACCGAATCGCCACTCCCTTCTGGCGTCGTCAGTATCCCAGCGTGAACAGGTGTGGACGTCATTGCTGCGGCCTATCCCAGGGCCCTGATCTTTAACAACAACTCGGCTGGAACCATGGGTTTGGTGATGTAGCCCGTTGCGCCTTGGCGCATGCCCCACCATTTGTCGCTGTCAAGGCTCTTGGTGGAACACAGAATGATGGGCAGGTTTGCGTAATACGGTGCGCGTCGCAGTTGGCGCGTGAATTCAAAGCCGTTGATTCCTGGCATGACAATGTCCAGAAGTAACAGGTCAGGGCGTTCAATTTGCATTTGCATCAAGGCCTCACCGGCAGTCGACGCGCTCGAAACGGTGAATCCGGCGCCTTGCAGCACTTCCGTAAAAAACATCGTTTCGGTTTTGGAGTCGTCAACGATCAGAATTTTTTGTATCGGCATACGACCCTCCTGAACCCACCACAGTCGGCATCGTTGATGAGGCCGCTGCAAACAGAATTTCTTTTTTACTAAAGGGCTTCGTAAGGTAATCGGCCGCCCCGGCGATCTTTCCACGTGCTTTATCAAAAACGCCGTCTTTAGACGAGAGCATGACAACCGGAATGTCGGCGTAGCTTGCGCATTGCTTCAAGATGGCACAGGTCTGGTAGCCGTCCAACCGGGGCATCATGACGTCACAAAAAATCAAGTCGGGTCGCTGCTGGCCGACTTTGGCTAGCGCGTCGAAACCGTCTTCTGCGAGCACGACCTCGTAGCCGCCCTGTTGCAAGAATAATTCCGCGCTGCGTCGTACCGTCACGCTGTCGTCCACCACCAGCACCCTTGCGGGCCCGTTTGCGCTAGCCATTTTTTGACCTCCCCTAACCAGATTCTATTATTAGTTGGCAACTATTATACCGATCTGCTTGCCTAAACCCTTTGCAGCTCAGTAGTCTGCGTTGGCGTCTTGCAGGTTCGAAAAATGCGCGTCCAGCATCGCATAGAGCTTCTTCAACTCCTCGTCCTCGTCTTCGAGCTTTGCGAGCGTTTCCTGGCACTGCTCTGCCGCTAGCCGGTTTTCTTCCAGTGCGCGGTGCGCAGCGTTTTCCCGTTTGTCTATTTCCTGCTGTAAGTGGGCCTGGATCTGCGCGTACCAGTCTTCGAAATCAATTTCCATCTGCCGCCGAATATCACCGATACGGTTGTGCAACTGGCCCCCCAACTCCCGGGTGAAATCTGCGTGTTTGAGCCGGTGCAGTCGGCTGTTGCCAAGAAACTGGAGATGTCCCTCAACGGCCTGATCCAGCTGGATTAGGTAGGGTGCCATAGGCGGAGGCCTAGGTACAAGCAGGGCATGGGCGGGATCAGCTGTCGCTGTGGGAAAAACCGATGCCAACATTTGATCGATGTCCTCAGCGCAGGTGCCGATGGGTTCCCACTGCGTTCGCACCGTCTGCTGGAGTTCGGCGTAGGCCTGCTGCACGGATTCAGCTACCGCGCTCGATACGAGAGCCGATACCAGCTGCTGCAGGCTGCGCTCCCATGTCGCGTGCTGAAGTGCAGACCGGATTTTGTGCATTTGTTTTTGCAGGATGGACTGAATCGCTCTGATCTTGGCGCTGTGGCGATCCTGTTCGTTTGCACGGGCCGCCTGCGCTGCCGACCAGGCCTTAGCGGGCTCAGCCCGATCCAACACCTGTGCTCGCCGCTGGGCAATATCCTGGGCGCGTTCCGACAGCCCTTTCTCGAGCGCGCTTTTTACCAATGCGAAAGCATGTTCCAAAGACCGCTGCCACAGGCTTTGGCGGTTCGCCATGAGGTTTTTGAACAGGGCGCGTTCCAGTATGGGCAGGCCACTGCGCTCAAGAAGGGCCGCGTCCCCTGTAACTTTGGCCGTAAAGCCTTTTTGGGCCGACACCGTAAAAACGTGCCCTGGTTCAATTCCCAAATGCGATGCCAAGTCCAAGCGTTGCTGGTGGGCTTGCTGCTGAATTGCTGTTTCGTCACCCCAAAAATCCCATAGCTCATCCGCCTTGTTCAACACCACGAGAAGCGCGCGTCCGGTATGTGCGTGGTCGATGAGATGCCGCTGCCACAGCGCCAACTCGGATGCGGTCAGGCCGGTGCCGGCGGAAAGCACCAGCACGATGACGTCCCATGTCGGCAGCAGATCCAGCACGCGTTCGGCCCCGACCCCGGGGGCGTTCAGGCCAGGGCTGTCTACAACCCGCATGCCGTGCGCTAGCAAAGGGACTGGCAGGCGCAGGAGTGCGTGACGCCAGCGGGGGCTCTGTACCGCGAAGCCGACCGGGTCACAGGACGTGTTCTTTTGGCAAATGAAGTCCAGCGTGCGGGCCATTTGCTGCGTGTCCTGGGGCTCCAGAGCCAGCTCGGTCCAGGCGGACGGCTCGCGCTCCCAATCGCTGATTGTGCGCGCC
This sequence comes from Comamonadaceae bacterium, assembly GCA_947446885.1. GTDB lineage: Bacteria > Pseudomonadota > Gammaproteobacteria > Burkholderiales > Burkholderiaceae_C > Allorhodoferax. The sequence continues at coordinate 25,526 of CANFHZ010000006.1, read as the reverse complement.
TCTGTCCTGGTGTCTGCGGGCAGTAAGCGCAGTGCGGCAGGCTGTTGAGCGGAGTGCGATATTTCAAGGGTGCACTGGGTGAAGTGCCCGGGGCCTACCGGCAGCAGCCGGTGTTTGTAGTCACCGAAAAAGATGGCGTTGATCAGCTCAGACTTGCCGCGCGCCATTTCTCCGACAAAACCCACCGTCAGGTCGTCCGATAGCAAGCGCCTCTGTAGTTCCGCCAGGTGCGACGCATTCGCCGCACGCAGTAAGGTATGCGATTGGCACCATTGGGCAAGCAGCCTCAGCCGCAGGGACAGGCCGCTGCGCCAAGCCTGTCTACGCTGAAAGTAGTCGCCATCAATAGATTCCATGTTTAGTTATCTTATCCGCGCCGGTCCACGGGAACTGCGGCTCGCCTTTCCAGCCTGGGTGCCGCCGCTGACAGCGCGCGCAGCGCCCTTGGGCCCGCGCTGCCGTGTGGGGAACAAAACCAGCTGGGTCAGCCGGTTTGGGCATTTGCAGGCAGATCGCTTGCCAGAATTCGCAGTCCCCGCCCGCGCGCTACGCGCCGCTTCTGTCACTGAATTGCGTCAAATTGCAAGTATTGTTGTCCGTAAGGCGGCGACTTATGCACAAATTTCGTGTAGGTGTTTTGTCTTTATGCCACGTCCCGGTGCCCTCTCACTTTGACCAGAGCTTGTACCTAAGTAATTGATAAATAACGTTTTATTATTTTGTCTATTTTTTCAGCAACCTAATCATTGCCCAGTCACGCCTAGGGTGTTGGGGCGCTGGCAGAGACTATCAACAAAGTTATCCACAGAATCTGTGGGCAAAGCTGGCCGCCTTATGAATCAAGGGTTTAGCGCAGTTTTCGCATATTCACATCCATAGGCCGCAGTAACTCGGATTGCAGAACTGGCTAACAATCGGTGCCATGGTTCACCATATTCCGGTTTTGGTTCACACACCAGCGCATGCGGCCATCGGGCCGGTTTTGACCTATGCCAGTAACACGCTGCTCCCTCCTGGAACCCTGCTGCGTGTTCCATTAGGAAGCCGGGAGACCGTGGGGCTGGTCTGGATTGCACCGCCGGAGCCGGATCGCGCGAACAGCGCACCACCGGCAGATGCGGGGCATAGCCTGCGCCCCATCGCCGGTGTTTTGGATGGGCTGCAGCCACTTAGCCCCCAATGGTGTCAGCTCGTCACATTCACCGCGCAGTATTACCAACGTTCGACCGGCGAGGTGGCGATGGCTGCGCTACCGCCGCAGTTGCGTGCGCTTACTGCGCAGCAACTCGGCCGCCGGTTTGCCGCGACCGCTAAGCGCGCTGCGCAGCACGCTCCCGTGCATGAGGAGAACACGACCGTTTTGACGCCGCAGCAGATAGACGTTTTGGCGCGCGTTGAAGCGGGTGATGGTCCTTTTCTTCTTTTTGGTGCAACCGGCAGTGGAAAGACAGAGGTGTATTTGCAAGCAGCTATGCGGGTTTTGGCGCAGGACGCAGATGCCCAGGTGTTGGTGATGGTGCCCGAGATCAATTTGACGCCGCAGCTGGAGGCGCGTTTTCGGGCCCGTTTCGAACCCTTGTACGGAGCAGCCAGTGTGGTCAGCATGCATAGCGGCATGAGCAATCCGCAGCGCTTGCGCAGTTGGCTTGCCGCGCACCAGGGGCCGGCACGCATTGTGTTGGGCACCCGCATGGCGGTGTTTGCTTCCATGCCCCATCTGCGCTTGATCGTGGTGGACGAAGAACATGATCCAAGCTACAAAAGCAGCGAAGGTTCGCGTTACTCGGCGCGCGACCTGGCGCTGTACCGTGGCCGCTTGGACGGCGCAAAAGTGCTCCTGGGATCGGCGACCCCTTCGCTGGAGAGTTGGTACCACAGCCGCGAGGCTTCCGAGGGTGGGCGCTACGAGCGCCTGCTGATGCCCAGCCGCGTGGGGCAGGGTGATTTGGCCCTGCCTCTGGTGCGGCGGGTTGACATGACGCACCAGCCCAAAGGGGCTGTTTTCTCGCCGCCACTGCTGGACGCGATGCGCCAGCGCATCGGCCGTGGTGAGCAGTGTTTGGTGTTTATCAACCGGCGCGGCTACGCCCCGGTATTGCATTGCGATGCCTGCGGCTGGAAGAGCGCCTGCAGCCATTGCAGTGCGTTTCGGGTTTTTCACAAAATCGATCGCACGCTGCGCTGCCACCATTGCGGGTTTACCGACAAGGTGCCACGGGCCTGTCCGGAGTGCGGCAACCTGGATATTGGTACCCAGGGCCGTGGTACCGAGTTGGTGGAGGAGCACATCGGCGAGCTGCTGGCTGATGTGCGCCGCCCCGGCTCAGAAAGCGCCCAATTTCCGCAGGGTGAACCTGTGCGTGTCGCCCGCATTGACGCCGACAGCACGCGCCTCAAAGGTGCCTTGCAAACCCAGATGGCGGCGGTGCATGACGGCCAGGTGGACATCCTGGTGGGTACCCAGATGATTGCCAAAGGCCATGACTTTCGCCGCGTGACCTTGGTGGCGGCGATCAACCCCGACGGCGCCTTGTATTCGGTGGATTACCGCGCGCCCGAGCGCCTGTTCAGCCTTTTAATGCAGGTCGCAGGACGCGCCGGACGTGACGCCAGCATGGGTGCGCACAGCGAGGTTTGGATACAGACGCACCAGCCTGCCCACCCCTTGTATGCCGCCTTGAAAAACTATGACTACCCGGCCTTTGCCCAGAGCCAGTTGCAGGAACGGCAGCAGGCCGGTATGCCGCCCTTCAGTTTTCAGGCACTGGTACGTTCCGAGGCGCGCACGCAGGAAGCGGCACAGGCTTTTCTGGTGGCTGCCAGCGCGGCCGCGCGCAGCGAGATGGCGGCCTGGGAGGGCTGGGGGGACATTTTGCAATCGGTGTTTTTGTATCCCGCTGTTCCTATGGGCATGCAGCGTGTAGCCAATGTGGAGCGGGCCCAAATGCTGGTCGAAAGCGCCAACCGGGGGGCGCTGCAAAAATTTCTCTCGGCCTGGCAGCCCATCCTGCACCGCAGCCGCACCTTAGCGGCCTGCAAAGGCCTGATCCGCTGGGCGGTTGACGTGGATCCGACCCTGGTCTGAGCGGCGCTTGGCACCCGTGGTCAGCGCCCCACCAGCAGCGCGACGGTCGCGCTGAAAGTGAAAAAAGCGCCTACCGTGGACACCAAAATGATGCGCGCGATGCGCCCGTTGTTGGCACCAAAGCGCTCGGCCAGCAGGGTCACATTACCTGCGCTGGGCAGGGCGGCGACCAGCACGACGACGGTGATCGCTGCCGGCTCCAAGGGCAAGCCCAGCGCCCGCGCGCCGTAGGCCAGACCCAGCAAGAGCAGGGGATGCAGCAGCAGCTTGGCCAGTGCGATGGGAACAAAGTCCTGCCACGCAACGGCGTGCGCTGCGTCTTGCGAGGCCAGCATGTGCGAGCGGGCCAACACCGCGCCCAGCGTGAACAATGCCACGGGCGATGCGCTATCCGCCAACAAACCCAGCGTCGCGGCCAGCGGGGCAGGCAGTACCAAGCCACTGGCCGATGCCACCGCACCCAGCAAAATGGCCCAGGGCATGGGGTTGGACGCAACGCCGCTGAGCGCGCTTTTCGCAGCCCCCCAGGCGTCTCCGCCCCCACGGTCCAGGCGCGAGAGCGCAATACAGAGCGACGAGGTCAGCACGATGTCGACCACGATGGTCAGAATGGCGGGACCGACCGACGCTGCTCCCAAAAAAGCCACCAGTAAAGGCACTCCCATAAAACCGGTATTCGGAAAAGCCCCCACCAGCGCGCCCATGGCCGCATCGTTCCAGCCAATGTGTCCGCCGCGCTGCGCATTGCGGGTCAGCAGCACCAGCAGCGTCACCATCAACAGCGCGCAGGCCAGGTAGACCAGCGCCAGCGCCGGATCCAGCAGCACAGCGATCGGCGTGCTGGATCCAAACCGGAACAGCATGCAGGGCAGGGCGAAAAACAGAACAAAGGTGTTGAGGCCTGGAATCGCCTCCAGCGGCAGCAAGCCCTTGCGGGCCGCAAAAAATCCGCAAAAAACCAAGGCGAAGAAGGGAAAGGTGACGCTCAGAATCGCAAACATCACCCGATTGTGCAGGCTTGGCCCCCCGTGCCTGCCGCAGGGGCTGCGGCGGCAATGGCAGGCGATAAGATGCACCTCGCATCTCCCGCGCCAGGCGGTGTATTCCGCCCGAGCAGTCCCATTTTTCAGCCTCCTATGTCCACTGCCCCCGCCATGAACACCGCCCAGCAAGAGGCGGTCAACTACATGCACGGCCCCTTGCTGGTGCTGGCGGGTGCCGGTTCGGGCAAGACGCGCGTCATCACCCACAAAGTAGCCCGCCTGATCCAGGCGGGCATGCCTGCCAACCGCGTGGCCGCTATCACCTTTACCAACAAGGCTGCGGCCGAAATGCGCGAGCGCGCCAAGGCTCTGATTGGGCGGGCGGCTTCCGAGGTGCTGATTTGTACCTTCCATGCCCTGGGTGTGCGCATGCTGCGGGCCAATGGTGCGGTGCTCGGGCTCAAGCCGCAGTTCAGCATTCTGGACACGGATGACGTGACCAGCATCCTCAAGGACGCCGGTGGCAGCACCGACGCGGCCACAGCGCGCGCCTGGCAGTGGACCATCAGCGCCTGGAAAAGCGCGGGCCTGAACGCCGAACAAGCCCTGGCACAGGCCGCTGACGACAGCCAGCGCATTGCCGCCGTGGTAATGGGCCGCTATGAAGAGCGTCTGAGCGCCTACCAGAGCGTGGACTTTGACGACCTCATCAGCTTGCCGCTCAAATTGCTGCGCGACCATCCCGAGGTGCGTGCCCAGTGGCAGGCGCAAATGGGCCATGTGCTGGTGGATGAATACCAGGACACCAATGCCACGCAGTACGCCATGCTCAAGCTGTTGGTGGGTTGCGAGCCCGACGGCGGCCTGTCGCCGGGCAAGGACGCAGCCCGCTTCACGGCGGTGGGCGATGACGACCAGAGCATTTACGGCTGGCGCGGCGCAACGCTGGACAACCTGCGCCAGCTACCCCAGGACTTTCCCACGCTCAAAGTCATCAAGCTGGAGCAAAACTACCGCAGCACCTCGGCCATCCTGCGCGCAGCCAATAACGTGATCGGCCCAAACCCCAAGCTGTATCCGAAAAACCTCTGGAGCGATCTGGGCGAGGGCGAACCGGTCCGGGTGGTGGACGCCGACACCGAAGACCATGAAGCCGAGCGGGTGGTGGCCCGCATCCAAAGCCTGCGTGCCGATGGTGTGGCACAGCCCGGTCCGCAGTTCAAAGAGTTGCGCGATTTTGCGGTCTTGTACCGCGCCAACCATCTGTCCAAACCGCTGGAAAAGGCTTTGCGCAAAGCGGCCATTCCCTACAAGGTCTCAGGCGGCCAGAGCTTTTTTGACCGGGCTGAAATTCGTGACCTGTGCGCGTGGTTCCGCCTGTGGGCTAACAACGACGATGACCCTGCTTTTTTGCGCTCTATTACCAGCCCCAAACGCGGCATCGGCCACCAGACGCTGGGCAGCCTGGGCAGCTTTGCCACGCGTTACAAGATCAGCCTGTTTGAGGCCCTGTTCGCATCGTCGCTGGGCGCCGCCTTGCCGGCCCGCGCCGTTGGCAGCCTGCACGAGTTCGGCCGCTTTGTGAACGACCTGCAATTCCGTGCCCGCCAAACCCAAGGTGCCGAAGACGCGCTGGCCTTTTTGCATGCCTGGTTGCAGGAAATCGCCTATGAAAAACACCTGTATGACTGCGAGGACAGTCCGCAAATTGCCGCCGCCAAATGGGCCAACGTGATGGAGTTTTGCGAATGGATGGCGCAGCGCTGCGGCGGGCAGGTGGATGAGGATATTCTGGTGATGCAGACGGCTTCGAAAAACCTGCTGGAAGTGGCCCAAACCATTGCCCTGCTCTCTACCTTGAACGAGCGCGAGAAAGACCAAAACGTGGTCACGCTGTCCACGCTGCACGCAGCCAAGGGCTTGGAGTGGCCGCATGTGATGCTGGTCGGAGTGACCGAGGGCATGCTGCCCTTCAAAATGGACGATGGCGCCGACAAACCCGGTGGCAGCACGCACGCCGACGAAGCCGCCAACCTGGAGAACGCCGAGCGCTTGCAGGAAGAGCGCCGCCTGATGTATGTGGGCATCACCCGCGCCCAGCGCACCTTGTCGGTCAGCTGGACCAAGCGCCGCAAAAAGGGGCGCGATCTGCTTGCCGCCCAACCCAGCCGTTTCATCGCCGAGATGGCTTTGGATCAGACCACCATCAAAGAAGACCCGCGTGAAAAATTGCGGGCCTTGCGCGCCGAATTCGCGGCACGGGCAGCCCAGTCAGCGGGCTGACCGAGGGGCCGCCTGCGGGGGATCGCGGCGCTTGATTGGCTAATCCTGCCCCTGGGTCAGGGTATCGAGCTGGAAGCGCCCGCTCTTGTCCCACAGCCAGGTATCGGTGTAGGTCACGCTACCCATGTGCACCGGTGCAGGGTAGGGAGCCGCAGCGCGCACCAGACGTTCAATTTCGTCCATCACGCGCGGTGCGTTGCGCGGGGCGCGGGCCCATTGAATGGCTGCGACATCGCCACGGGTATCGATTTCGATATTGATGACCCCCACCGCAAAAAGCAGGCGCGGCAGTTTGCCCACAAAAATCCGCTCCGGCAGATGGCGGTAAATGTGCTGTGCGCCGTCGTACCGGTATTCGCGCGGGCTGCGCGCTGCGGATACCAGGGTGTGCCGCGGAGCAGACTTGGGCACACCGGTTGATTCGTTTGGCGTGTGTGCGGGAGCAGGCTTCGCCAGAGCGCTGTTCCCGTCGTCTGAGGACGCGCTGTTGATCGCTGCCAGCACCGGCGACTCGGGTGCTTCGGCTGGCGGATCCGCTGGCACCGACGGGTCCGGGGAAGGCGTTGCAGCAGCCGACGGTGCCGCGTCCATCTCCGCTACAGGTTCGGGCTGCGCAGCGGCCGGGTGCGCTGGGTGGGGTTCGGATGGGGGGTTCGGCTCGGGCTCCGGTGCGGGTAGCGGCGTGGCCGCGCTTGCGTGTGTTGTTTCGCTTGCCTGTTCAGGCGTGCTGTCCGGCAAGGTCGGTGCTGCAGGGGCAGCGGGTGGCGGGCTGGTGGGTTCCGGTGTGATGGGTGTCGACGTTGCCAAGGCCGGACGGGTGCTCGGCGCGTGGGCTACAGGCCGCTCTGGGCTGCGTTGCATGGAACACGAGGCGAGCGCAAGCAGGGCAAGCGCCAACGCCAGGCGACCCAGCATGCGCCCGGTCCGTGGGGCGGGCGGTACTGCGCGGCGGTGCGATGCGGCGTAATCCATAGCAGTCGTCCGTTCTCAAAAGAGCCGCAACAGCGGTCGGAATGCGGCGCAGTATATTGGGGCCATGATGAGCATCCCATCCCCCCGCGACGGACTTCTGGCACTGTTCCGCGCCGCCATACACAGTGCCATGCCCAGCCACACCCTGGCCGCCCACCTGCCACCACCTCCTGCTGGCCGCACGCTGGTCCTGGGTGCGGGCAAAGCGGCCGGTGCCATGGTGCATGCGCTGGAGGCGGCCTGGCCTGCCGATGCCCCCATGTCCGGTTTGGTGGTGACCCGCTACGGCCATACCCCGGAGCGCGCACCCGGCGTCCCCGTGCGGGTGGAGATTGTGGAAGCTTCCCACCCCGTCCCCGATGCCGCCGGACTGGCCGCGGCGGCGCGCATCCTCGCACTCACCCAGGGACTGACGGCCGACGACTTGGTGATTTGCCTGATGTCGGGCGGCGCATCGGCGCTGCTGACCCTGCCCGCAGACGGACTGGACTTTGACGCCAAGCAGCAGATCAACCGCCAGCTTCTGGACTGCGGTGCCGCCATTGACGAGATGAACTGCGTGCGCAAGCACCTCTCCCGCATCAAGGGCGGGCGCCTGGCCCAGGCCTGCGCCCCGGCGCGGGTATTGACCCTGGCGATCAGCGACGTGCCCGGTGATGATCCGTCGGTAATCGGCAGCGGCCCCACGGTTGCCGATGCCACAAGCTGCGCTGACGCGCTGGCGATTCTGCGGCGTTACGGCATCGCGGTTCCGCCCGGAATTCAAATGGCGCTGGAGACAGGCGCACTGGAGACGCCCAAGCCGGGTGATGCGGCCTTGGCGCGGGCGCAGGTGGAAGTCATCGCAGCGCCGCAGCGATCACTGGATGCCGCAGCGGCGTTGGCGCGCAGTTACGGCTTGGAGGCATTTGTTTTGAGCGATGCCATGGAAGGCGAATCGCGTGAAGTTGCCAAAGTTCATGCAGCTTTGGCGCGCGCGGTGGCGCAGGGACGTGGCCCTTTCCCCAAGCCCTGCGTCGTGCTCAGCGGCGGCGAGACCACGGTCACCATCCGCCCGCGCGCACCCGGTGCGCCACGCGGGCGCGGCGGGCGTGCGGGTGAGTTCTGCATGGGGCTGGCGCAAGCGCTGCAGGGCATGCCGGGCGTGTGGGCGCTGGCTGCGGACACGGACGGCATAGACGGCGTCGAAGACAACGCCGGCGCCTGTGTAGGTCCGGACACCCTGCAACGTGCCCGCGCTGCGGGACTCAGTCTGGCAGACCACCTGGATCGCAATGATGCCTACGGGTTTTTCCACGCACTGGGCGACCTGGTGGTGACCGGCCCGACCCACACCAACGTGAACGACTTCCGGGCGATCTGGATTGCCTAAATGCCTGCGCAGGGCGGGCGGCGGATAATCGCTGACTTTGCCCACACTTCTGGAGCCCTGTTTGACCGTTTCTCTTGCACCGCCTGACACATTGGTTTCCGATTTCCGCCATGCCATGCGCCGCCTGGCCGCCACGGTGACTTTGGTCACCACCAGCGATGCCCAGGGAAAGCGCTATGGCATGTTGGCGACCTCGGTGACCTCGGTGACCATGGAGCCACCCATGCTCCTGGTGTGCGTCAGCCGCAGCGCGCATGTACACCCCACCCTTATGGCACGCAAATCCATGTGCATCAATGTGTTGCTGGACGAGCAGGCCGATCTGGTGCGCGCGTTCAGCAGCTCCTTGCCCCACGACGAACGCTTTGCCAGCGCCGCATGGGACAAGCACCCGAGCTTCGACTTGCCCTATCTGCCAGACGCCCAGGCGCTGTTTTTTTGCGAAGTCGATCAGGTGATTGAAGCCGGAACACACTCTGTGGTGCTGGCGCGCGTGCTGGAGTCCCGCTCCATCCCCTCTGTGCGGCCTATGGTGTACGTGGACGGGCGCATGAGCCACTTGCCGGGCAGCGCAGCCGCGTAATCACGCGCCGGGCACCTGGGCCTTGGCGGCCAGCGCCGCCTCTTTGCGCTCGCTGTAGCGGTCGACCAAATAGGGCGCCAGGTCGCGCGTGAGCAGGGTGAATTTGTAGAGTTCTTCCATCACGTCCACCACGCGGTCGTAGTAGGCAGAGGGCTTCATCCGCCCGGCCTCGTCAAACTCCTGGTAGGCCTTGGGCACCGAGCTTTGGTTGGGAATGGTCAGCAGGCGCATCCAGCGCCCCAGCAGGCGCAGCTGGTTGACCGCGTTGAACGATTGCGACCCGCCGCTGACTTCCATTACCGCCAGGGTTTTGCCCTGGGTTGGGCGGATGGCGCCAATAGCCAGCGGAATCCAGTCGATTTGGGATTTCATGATGCCCGTCATCGCACCGTGCCGTTCGGGTGAGCACCAGACCATGCCCTCGCACCAGTCGGCCAGACTGCGCAATTCCTCTACTTTGGGATGGCTGGCCGGTGCGCCGTCGGGCTGTGGCAGGCCCGCAGGGTCAAAGATGCGGGTGTCACCGCCCATGGCCTGCAGCAGGCGCTGCGCTTCCAGCGTGAGCAGTTTGCTGTAAGAGCGCTCGCGCAGTGAGCCGTACAGCAAAAGAAAGCGTGGTGCGTGCGTGGCGCGCTGCGGGGGAACCAGGGTGCGCGCGCTGGGAATCTGGAAGATGGTGGCGTCGAGCTGTGCGGGCAGGGGACTGTCGTGGGGCATGGAGGGTCGTTGCTCAGTCTGGCGTGGGCGGTGGCGCAGTATCGCCGCTGGCACCCGCGCCCAGGGCACGGTGCAGTGCCAACCCCAGACCTGCACCCGCTAGCTGCGCCAACACGAAACCCGGCGCGTCGGCCGGGTTGATGCCCGCGAACGTATTGCTCATCATCCGGCCCCATACGGCTGCCGGGTTGGCAAACGAGGTGCTGGCGGTGAACCAGTAGGCTGCGCCGATGTAGCAAGCCACCAGCGCGGGCGCTTTGCCAGCCGGCGCGCGCAAAATCACAAATAACAGTCCGGCCGTGGCCACCGCTTCGGCCAGCCATTGGGCCGGGCCGGTGCGGACCTTGAGCGACCACTGCACGATGTCCAGCCCGAACATGGCATGCGCGACCCATGCACCCAGCGCAGCACCGCTTAGTTGCGCCACCACGTAGGCACCGGCGAGTGTGGGGGGCAGCGCCCCGCGCATTGCCATCACCAGCGTCACTGCCGGATTGAAATGCGCACCGCTGACCGGCCCCAGGGTTTCAATCAGCACATACAAGGCAAACACCGTGGCCAGCGTATTGGACAGCAGCGCCACGGCAACGTTGCCGCCTGCGAGGTTCTCGGCCATGATTCCTGAGCCGATGACCGCGCAGAGCAGGGCGGCGGTGCCCAGCAGTTCGGCCAGGCAGGTTTGGCGCGCGCTCACGAGCGGGCCAGTGCGCGCGCCTGCTCTTGCAAGGCCATTCCGCGCAGGCTGGCTTGCGGCAGGTTGGTAAAGAGTTCCAGGCGGCGGCGGATTTGGTGCAGGGTCTGGGTAAATGCCAGGCGCTTGTCCTCGTCGCTGCCATTCCCCTCGGAAGGATCGGCGTAGCCCCAATGCGCGGTGGCCGGCTGGCCCGGCCAGTAGGGGCAGACTTCGCCCGCAGCGTTGTCGCAGACCGTGATCACCAGGTCCATATGCGGCGCATCGGGGGCGGCGAATACATCCCAGCTCTTGCTGTGCAGCCCATCGGTGGAGATGCCGGCCTTGCGCAGCGTCTCCAGGCCCAAGGGGTTGGGTTGCTGGTTTTCCCGCGGGCTGCTGCCGGCCGAAAAAGCCTGGAAACGCCCCTTGCCCAGGTGGTTCAGCATGGCCTCGGCCAGAATGCTGCGCGCCGAGTTGTGGGTGCACAAAAAGAGCACGTTCAGGGGTTTTGAATCGAACATGGTGGCTCCTGGATGTTTAGCAGGTGGTGCAGACGGCGTCGGGACTGACTTCACAAACACTGCCTGCGCAGCAGTTGCGGCTCAGGTAGCCCAGTAGCGCGTTCATGCGGGCGAACTCGGCGCGGTAAATCAGGTTGCGCCCGGCGCGCTCCTGGTTGACCAGGCTGGCATGGCTCAACTCTTTGAGGTGGAAGGACAGGGTATTGGAGGCGATGGACAGTCGTGTTGCGAGATCGCCGGGGGTCAGCCCACCGGGCCCGGCCTCCACCAGCGCACGAAACACCGCCAAACGTGACTCCTGGGCCAAAGCGGCCAGCGCCTGCACCGCCTCGCCGGATTCCAAGGTAATTGTTTCCATATTTCAATGATAGTTGAAGTATGTGACGCAACTGTGACGGGAATTTCCATCCCGCAGCGTCTCCAAGCCGTGTTTGCGTGGAGGCTGTGGCGCTTTTTTAAGGCCCGCGCGTGACCAGAAATTCCCGCCCCAGCAGCCACTGCTGCGGGTAGGCGATATTGTCCAGGCGGACTTCGCCGGCTTTGTGGCGGCTTTTGACAAACCAGCGCTGGTCCAGCACGCGGCATGCGGGCAGGCACGCGGGCTGCGCGTCAGATTCAACGATCCAGACCACGGCATCGAATTGTTGGAGCAAAAATTCCAGGCGCTGCGGGCCGGGCATATCAGGCCGCAGTGCGCCGGTATTGCGGCCCAGCGCGTCGTAGGGCACCACCATGGCCCCGGGCAGCGCAAAACGGAAGCGCTCAAATTGCCCGGTGAAGCCGTTGGGAACAGCCACCTGCTTGCCGACCATGCGCACCTGCGTTTCCGGCCGGAACTGGGCGTTTGGCTGGTCCAGCGGCGCGCTCATGGTGAGCAAGCAGGCGTACAAACCGGCGCATAGCCACAAGCTGCCCATGCGGCTGTAGCGCGGCACCAGCAGCACCGCTCCCGCTGCTGCCAGGCTGCCCAGAGCCAGCAGCAGGTGAATCCCCAGTAGCCAAGGACTGCCGATGTCACTCTGCCCCAGCACCCAGGCAATCCGCGCCAGGACCAGCATCGCAGGCGCGAGCAACAGGGCGGTGGCGATGAACCAGCCGCGTGCAATACGCTCCCACAGCAGCGCCAGCGCCATCGCGACGGCCGGCATGGCCGGGATCAGGTACCGCGCGTCGCGCTGGCTGGGAATGGCAAACACCAGCAGCCAGACCAGTGGCCAGAGCCACAGCAGGTGCAGCACCGGCGGCAGCGGGTTCTGCGTTGCGCGGTTTTGCCAGGCCAGTCTGGCAGCGCTGACCATGCCCCCGACCACAAGCAGGCCCAGGGTTGCGGCATTTTCCGGGTAGGCCCACAGTTGCTTGTAGACCGGGTCATCGCCCCATAAAGCGGCTTGCCAGTAGGGCAGGGCAGCGTCCATCTTGCGGGTGTTTTCGCCCAGCACAAATTCCTGCCACACCGCTGCCGGATCCGGATCCAGCCAGAACCACAGCGCAAATACGGCCAAGCCGATGGCGGCGCTGCATGCCGCACCCAGCGTCGCGGGAAGCAGGGTCCGCCTGCGCGGTGGGGCTGCGGTCAAAAGGCTGGCAAGCCACAGGCTGGCGCAGGCCGGGGCGATAAGCGCGAATGATTTGTAGAGCGCGCCAATGCCAAAGCAGACACCGGCCACCAGGTACAGCCAGGGGGGCGCCGTACGCCGGGATGCCGCACCAGCCTGCACGCCGGCTTCCCGCGTGTGCATCCACAGCACTGCGAATAGCGGCAGCCCGAACCAGAAGGTTTCCGGGGCCGAGGTCAGGTAGACCCGGCAATAGCGGAAGGTGGAGAAAAACAGCAGGTACAGGGCTGCTGCAACACCGGCGCTGCGCAGGCTGCCACTGATGCGCCGGGTCAGCATGGCCACCAGCGCCGCAGTCAGAAAAGTGTAGGCCAGACTGGGCAGGCGCAGCGCGGCCATGGACCAGTTCCGCCCCCAGTCGCCGGCCACCATGGCCTGCCAAAACAGCAGCGGCGGTTTGGTGTTGCGCATGTGGTCGAGTTCGCTGGCCAGGGGTAGCCAGTGGCCGCTTTGCGCCGTGGCGCGGGCGATGTGCACATAGACCAACTCGTCGCCATTGGTGGGCGCGTAGGCGCTGTCCAAACCGAAAAAATACAGAAGCCCCAGGCAGGCGAGCAGCAGCACGCAGGGCCACAGCGGGGCTGACCGTTCGGCACCCAAGTGCTTCATGGCTTTTGCTTTTTGAAAGTCCAGCGGTCGTTGGCCAAAAAGTTGCTCACACTGGCCACCACAATCGCCAGCACATTGGCCAGCAGGTAATGCATGAAATGCGCGAGCCACAGCGTGAGTCCATATTGCAGGGCAATGCCGAACCAGGATGCAAGCGCGTATTTCAACAGCTGTGGCAGATAGGCTGGCGGCAGTTGCTCTGCGTCGTGGGTGCGGCGGTCTGCCCAGGTCCACAAGCGGTTCCAGCTGAAATTGTTCATGGTCGCCACCGCAATGGCTACGGCCAGCGACACATAGGGTTTGCCCAGGTCGGCTTCCAAGGTGTCAAAAACGTAGTTGTGGCATAGATACAGAACCGCCATATTCACCACGGTTCCGCTGGCGCCGACCAGGCCGAATTTGACATAGCGCATCCGGGCCAGCCACCGCAGCAACTGCAGCGCGCGCTGTTGCCAGCGGCTCACGCGGCGCTACCCAAAAACTGCAGGGCCTGCGCCAGCACCGGGTCGGGGGCGATGCGCTTGAGGCATTGGTTGTCGCCGTCGCAAAAGGTTTGCCGGTGGTTGTAGGCGCTCAGGCAGGGCGAGCAGGCGATGCCCGACTCCAGCACCAGGTTGCGCGAACCCAGCGGGCCGTAGAGGCGTCCGGTCTCAGGCCCGAAAAACACCATGGTTTGAATCGGCGTGAGCGTGGCGAAATGCCCCGGTCCACCGTCGTTGGTGATCAAGAGGCTGGCGGCGTGAAAGAGCATGAGCAGCTCGCGGATGCTGCGCGTGTAGCCGGTAAGGTCCAGGCATGCCGCGTGGCCGACCTGGGCGCGCAGCGTGCGGGCGAGTTCGGCATCGTCGCGCAAGCCGATCAGACCGACCGCATACCCGGCCGCGCACAAACCCTGGGCTACGCGTGCGTAGTGCGCCGCCGGCCAGGCCCGTTCGGGCAGCAGGCCGCCACCGGCATACAGCAGGACCAGACGCCGCTCGATGGTGGCCGGGTGGTCGTGCTGGAGCTGGGCGCGGTAGCTGTCGAGTTCAGTGGGCGAAAAATCCACGGAAAGCCCGGGCTCCGAAGGTAGGCTGCAGATGGGCGCCGCCTTGTTGCGGGGCGAGCCCGCGTCGGTGAGCGCGTCAACCAGCGACACAAACTGTTTGCTGATGTGCTGGTAGGGGTTGTAGGGAATGCCGTGGTGGATAAAGCTGCCCCGGTACAGGCCCTCCTGCGTGTGCGGGGTGAAACCTACGCGCACCGGCGCGCCCGATGCAAAAGACAAAAGGCTGCTGACGCGGGAGAACAGCTCGCAGTCGACCACCGCATCCACGCCCAGGCGGCGCATGCGCCAGCTGAACAGCAGAATGTCGCGCAACAGCCGCAGCCCGGAACTGTCGTCCAGGGTGTGCAGGCGGGCCGGCTCGGTCAGCGCCAGCAGGCGCGCCACTTCCTGGTTTTTTTTGAGCTGCAACACATGGATGGCCGCGCCCGGAAACCGCGCGCGCAACTGCGCAAACATGGGCCCGGCCAGCACGATGCTGCCCATCTCGGACAGCAGGATGACCACGATATGCCGGGGTTGTGCGGGCAGTTTTGCCACTCCGCGCTGGCTCAGCCCCACCCACATCGACACCAAAGCGCACAAGAGCTGGCCCAACCAGCGGTCAATGGCGCGTTGGGTTTGCAGCTTCATCCTGTGCTTTTACAGCCCGGCGGCAGCGCGCAGCGCGGCGGCTTTATCGGTCCGCTCCCACGTGAATTCGGGCTCCTCGCGGCCGAAATGGCCGTAGGCCGCCGTCTTCTCGTAGATCGGGCGCAGCAAATCGAGCATCTGGATGATGCCTTTGGGCCGCAGGTCAAAGTGCGCGGTCACCAGCGCGGCAATCTGCTCGTCAGGGATCACGCCAGTGCCTTCGGTGTAGACGGTGACGTTCATGGGCTGGGCCACGCCAATCGCATAAGCGACCTGGATCTGGCATTGCTTGGCCAAACCGGCGGCCACAATGTTTTTGGCGACATAACGCGCCGCATACGCTGCCGAGCGATCAACCTTGCTGGGGTCTTTGCCCGAGAACGCGCCGCCACCGTGCGGGCAGGCTCCGCCGTAGGTATCCACAATGATTTTGCGTCCGGTCAGGCCGCAGTCGCCTTGCGGCCCACCGACCACAAAGCGCCCGGTGGGATTGATCAGGTAGCGGGTGTCTTTGAGCCACTCTTTGGGCAGTACCGGTTTGATGATTTCCTCAATGATGGCCTCGCGGAACGAGTCCTTCATCTTGGTGGCCGTCTCCGACTGGTCGGGGCTGTGCTGGGTGGACAGCACCACGGTGTCGATGCTGTGCGGCTTGCCATCGACGTAGCGCATGGTGACCTGGCTCTTGGCGTCCGGGCGCAAAAAGGGCAGGCGCCCGTCTTTGCGTAACTGGGCCTGGCGCTCGACCAGGCGGTGGGCGTAGTAAATGGGCGCGGGCATCAGCTCGGGGGTTTCGTTGCAGGCGTAGCCGAACATCAGGCCCTGGTCACCGGCGCCGGTGTTGAGATGGTCGTCGGACGCATGGTCCACGCCCTGGGCAATGTCGTTGGACTGTTTGTCATAGCAGACCATGACCGCGCAGCCCTTGTAGTCGATGCCGTATTCGGTGTTGTCGTAGCCGATGCGCTTGATGGTGTCGCGCGCCACCTGGATGTAATCCACATGCGCGTTGGTGGTGATTTCACCGGCCAGCACAACCAGGCCGGTGTTGGTCAGGGTTTCGGCCGCAACGCGGGACTTGGGGTCCTGCTTGAAGATCGCGTCCAGGATCGCGTCTGAAATCTGGTCGGCGACCTTGTCGGGGTGGCCTTCGGATACTGACTCGGAAGTGAAGAGAAAATCGTTCGCCATGGTGGGATGCTCCAGTAAATAGCTTGTAACAACAATCGCGTTGCTTAGAGCTTTGGAGCTTGCAGCGAACGCTTTAGCAGAAGGGGTTGTCACCCCGATGCACAATCGCCTTTCTTTTGGAATTGCGTTTGTACCGGTCGCCCTGCAAGTAGTTCATAACTCAGCGACGACCCGAGTTTAGCCCACGATGCCCTTCTTTTTTCGTCTGCTCTCCCGCTTACCGTTGTACGTGCTGCATGCGGCCGGATGGCTGTTGGGCTGGCTGTATTTCTGGTGTTCGCGCGGTTACCGCGAAAACTTCCGTTCCAATGTGGCGCAGTCGGGTTTGGGCTGGGAGGCCTGCAAGGGCGCGATCGCGCAGTCCGGGATGATGATTGCCGAGTTCCCGCGCATATGGTTGGGTTCTGCCCCGGCCTTGCGCTGGGAAGGTCTGGACACGGTGGAAGCGGCATACGCCGCGGGCAAAGGAATTATTTTTTTGACTCCGCACATGGGCTGTTTTGAACTGGCCGCGCGGGCCACGGCGGCCCGCTTCAGCCCGCAGTACGGCGACTTGACTGTGCTGTTTCGGCCTGGCCGACGGCCAGCAGTGGACCGGCTACTGGAGACGGCACGCGCTGGGGCTGGCTTGCAAACCGCGCCGACCAACCTGGCAGGTGTGCGCCAATTGATGCGGGCGCTGCGCGCGGGCAAGGCCGTTGGGCTGTTGCCAGACCAGGTTCCGCCGAGTGATATGGGCGTGTGGTCCCCGTTTTTCGGCCGCCCCGCGTACACCATGACGCTGGCCGCGCGCCTTGCCTTGCAAAGCGGAGCGCCGATGGTTCTGGCCTGGGGTGAGCGCCGCCCCTGGGGTGCCGGTTATGTATTGCATTTCAGCACCTTGGAACAGCCGCCCGCCAGCGATTTAGATGCCGCGGTAACCCATATCAACCGGGCTATGGAGGCTTTGATCCGCCAGTGTCCGGGGCAGTATCTGTGGTCCTATCCCCGTTACAAAAACCCGGCCCCGGCAGAAGCTGCTTCGGCTTCTTCCGCTGCGGGCAATGCCCACACGGATACGCTGGTTTAGTCACATGCTGACCAGCCTCTCTAAGCTCTTCAGCCGCCTGGTACTGTGGCTGGTACGTGCTTTGGGGCGTTTGCCGCTGCCGGTGGTACGCGCCGTCGGTCTGCTGATGGGCTGGCTCTTGTTTGTGCTGGCTTTCCCGCGCCGCAAGGTGGTCCTGGTCAATTTGCGCGTGTGCTTTCCACAATGGACGCGGATGCAGCGTTGGTCCGTGGCTTTGCAAAGCTTTGTGTATTTCTCGCAGTCCTGGCTGGATCGGGGCTGGTTGTGGGAGGCGCCAGCGGCGGTGCTGGAGCAGCGGCTGCGCAGGGTGGGAAATTGGCAGGCCTTGGACCAACCGGGCCCGGTGATTATTTTTTCGCCCCATTTTTATGGCCTGGACGCTGCCGCGCTGGCCGTCAGCCTGCGCACCGCGCGCCAATGCACCACGATTTACACGCCCCAGCGCAATCTGCTGGTGGACGCCTGGGCGGCGCGCGGACGCCGGCGTTTTGGCGACGTGCATTTGATGACCCGTTTTGACGGCGTCAAAACCATTGTCAGTTTGCTGCGCAAAGACGGCTTGCTGTTTCTTTTGCCCGACATGAACTTCGGCCCGGAGGAGTCGATTTTTGTGCCGTTTTTTGGAATTCCCACAGCCACAGTTCCCTCGCTATCGCGCTTTGCTCGCATGGGCCGGGCGCGGGTGGTTCCGCTCATCGCGCGCATGACTGCGCAGGGTTATACGATGGAGATGCTGGATGCCTGGGAGCATTTCCCGACCGACGATGTGGAGGCGGACACGGCCCTCATGAACCTGCGTTTGCAGCATTGGATAGCGACCATGCCAGCCCAGTATTTCTGGGTACACAAGCGCTTCAAGACCCGCCCGGCGGGCGACGCTGCCTTTTATTGAGCGGGTGTCGGCGGCAAGGGCTGGGCTTGCGCGTCTGGCACTTGCGCTTGCGGTATCGCAGCCGGATGGGTCCAGGCCCAGAGCAGTTCGGCCACATCCTCGATCCCCGTGCGTTTGGTGGCCGAAAAAAGTCGTACCTCGCCGCCACCAGCTTGCAATCGGGCAATCGACAAAGCTTTTGTGGCTTCGCTGCGCGTGAGCTTGTCGGCCTTGGTCAGCACGATCAGAAACTTCAGCCCCTCCTGCACGCGCTCCCGCATCAGGTCCAAGAGCACCTCGTCCAGCTCGGTCAAACCCAAGCGGGGGTCGCACATCAGCACCATGCCCATGAGGTTTTTGCGGGTGACCAGGTAATTGGCCATCACCTGCTGCCAGCGGACCTTTTCCTGTCGCGGAACGGCGGCGTAGCCGTAGCCGGGCAAATCTGTCAAAACCGCGTCCATGACGCCTTGCCTGCCCAGTGAAAACAGGTTGATGTGTTGGGTTCGGCCCGGCTTTTTCGATGCAAAGGCCAGTTGCTTTTGTTGCGTCAGGGTGTTGATGCAGGTGGACTTACCTGCGTTGGAGCGGCCCACAAACGCAATTTCGGGAATATCCAGGTCGGGCAAAAAATGCAGCTGGGGCGCAGTTGTCAGGAAGCGCGCGGTATGCAGCCAACCAAGTGCCAGGGCCGCAGCGGACTTTTCGGCGCCTGCCGGCTTGGGTTTGGCCGGAGCTTGGCGGGAGGCGGGGGGGTTTTTCGTCATTGTTCTGCTTGTGCTGCCACGGGCGCGGCCTCGGGAAGGCCGGGCTTTGCGCGCAGGGGGCCATTGTAGAATGAGGCGGTTTTTCTCCTCCAAATCTCCGTCCTATGAAGCCGATCTCCCACTTTCTCGTCTTTGTTGCCCTCGCGGTAGCCTCCTTGACCGCCAGCGCCAACGCAGCCGAAGCGGCCCCGGCCAAGCCGGACACGGCCAAGGGTGAGGCCACATTCGCGGCGGTATGTGCCGCCTGCCACGGTGCCGATGGCAACTCCGGCACGCCAAGCTTTCCCAAGCTGGCGCAGCAGCACCCTGAATACCTGATTAAACAGCTTCAGGAATTCAAGTCCGGCAAGCGCGACAACGCGGTGATGAAGGGTTTTGCCACCGCTTTGTCGGATGAAGACATGCGCAATATCGCTCACTGGGTCAGCAGCAAGCCTGCTAAACCTGGTTTCGCGAAGAACAAAGAGCTGGTAGCGCTGGGCGAGAAGATTTACCGTGGTGGTATCGCAGATCGCCAGATTCCGGCCTGTTCCGGATGCCACAGCCCCAGCGGCGCAGGCATCCCCGCGCAATACCCGCGTGTCAGCGGCCAGCATGCTGAATATGCAGCGGCTCAGTTGACGGCGTTCCGTGGTGGCGTGCGCAACAACAGCGCGCAGATGAGCCAGATTGCGGCCAAGCTCAATGACCGTGAAATCCAGGCCTTGGCCGACTACGTTGCTGGTTTGCGATAAGCTGGTTTTCCTGAGCGATCAGGGCGGACGTGTCGACAGACCGTCCGCCCTTGTTTTTTGGTTTTCCAGAATAGGTACTTTCTATGCATGCTTCAGACATCACGCCCCGTGCGGTGTACGAGGATCGGCGCAGCCTTTTGCGTGGTGCCGCTGCCGCAGGCCTGGGGGCTTTGATGCCCGCTGGCTTGTTGGCCCAGAGTGCCAGACCTGGCGTTCTGGCGGCGCTGGAGGCGCGCAAGAGCACGGTTCCCGGTGCGCTCTCCGTGGACAAGCCTACGCGCTACCAAGACGCATCGACTTACAACAATTTTTACGAATTCGGTACCGACAAGGCGGATCCGGCGCGCAACGCCCACACCCTGAAAACCACGCCCTGGGCGGTCGAGGTGGGCGGTTTGGTGAAAAAGCCCGCCACTTTCGGTTTGGAGGATTTGCTCAAGCTGAGCCCTATGGAAGAGCGGGTGTACCGGTTGCGCTGCGTGGAAGGCTGGTCTATGGTGATTCCGTGGGTGGGTTATTCCTTGGCTGAGTTGATCAAGCGGGTCGAACCGCTGGGCAGTGCCAAGTACCTCGAATTTGTCAGCCTGGCCGATCCGAAAACCATGCCTTTTGTGGGCAGCCGCACGCTGGACTGGCCTTATGCCGAAGGCTTGCGCCTGGACGAGGCGCGCCACCCCTTGACGCTGCTGGCTTTTGGCATGTACGGCGAAATCCTGCCCAAGCAAAACGGCGCGCCGGTGCGCATCGTGGTGCCCTGGAAATACGGTTTCAAAAGCGCCAAAAGCATTGTGAAAATCCGCTTCACCGAAAACCAGCCCGGCACCGCATGGAACAAGGCCGCTGCCAACGAATACGGCTTTTATTCCAATGTGAATCCCAGCGTTGACCATCCGCGCTGGAGCCAGGCCACCGAGCGGCGGATTGGCGAGGATGGCCTGTTTGACAAGCGCCGCAAGACGCTGATGTTCAACGGCTACGAGGCCGAAGTCGGGCAGCTGTACGCGGGCATGGATTTGCAGAAGTTTTATTGAGCTTCCGAGTCGGTTTGGTTTGGTTTGGTTTGGTTTGGTTTACGGGGCTCTCCTATGAACCGCTTGCTCGGCAACCCTGCGGCCAAAGTCCTGGTGTTTGTGCTGGCCTGGCTGCCATTTTTCTGGCTGCTGAGCCGGGCGCTGACTGACCAGCTAGGCCCCAATCCGGCGGAGGCTTTGGTGCGGGCCAGCGGGGATTGGACTTTGCGGTTTTTGTGCGTGGTGCTCGCGGTGACGCCTTTGCGTGTTGCTTGGGGGCTTTCTGCGCTGGCGCGGTTTCGGCGCATGCTGGGCCTGTGGGTGTTTTTTTATGCCTGTCTGCACTTTTTGGCCTATGCCTGGTTGGACCAGAGCCTGGAGTTCGTTGACATCGCGCGGGACATTGCCAAACGCCCCTTTATTCTGGTGGGCTTTGTATCCTGGGTGCTGCTTTTAATGCTGGCGGCAACGTCCTGGAACGGAGCGGTTCGTTGGCTGGGAGCTTTGCGCTGGCGGCGCTTGCACCGCGCTGTGTATGGGCTTGCGGGCTTGGCTATCCTGCATTTTTTCTGGATGCGTGCCGCCAAAAACAACCTAGCTGAGGTCGCGCTGTATGCGCTGGTACTGGGCCTCTTGTTGGCCTGGCGGGTTCGACGGGCTTGGTATACGCGATCCCGCAACCCGGACGCTGGGTAGCGCGCTTAGCGCAGCGTCTCGCCTGCAAAGAGTTGGGCCACGCTTTCACGTGGACGCAGAACGTGCACGGTATCCCCATCGACGAGCAACTCGGCCGCACGCGGGCGGGAGTTGTAGTTGCTGGACATGCTGACGCAGTACGCGCCCGCCGACAGCACCGCCAGATGCTCACCGGCTTGGGCGCTGATGTGCCGGTCGCGCCCTATCCAGTCACCGCTTTCGCAGACCGGGCCCACAACATCGCACAGCATGGCAGGGTGCGCAGCGTGCTCCTGTAGCGGCACGATGCGGTGGAAGGCCTGGTACATGGCAGGGCGGGGCAAATCGTTCATGGCGGCATCGACGATGCAGAAATTTTTCTGCTCGCCGGGCTTGGTGTAGAGCACTTCGGTCACGCAGACTCCGGCGTTACCGACCAGTGAACGTCCCGGCTCGATCATGAGCTGGTGGTCACCAAAACCGCGCGCATCCAGTTTGGCCAGCAACTGTGCCCACAGTGCATCGGCAGCGGGCGGTGTGTCGCCGTTGTAGTCAATGCCCAGTCCCCCGCCCAGGTCGATGTGCTCCAGGGGTATGCCACAGGCCTCGATTGCGCTCACCAGGTCGAGCATCCGGTCCATCGCGTCCAGGTAGGGCGCGCTGTCGGTGATCTGCGAGCCGATGTGGCAGTCGATGCCGACGATGCGCAGTCCCGGCAGGCCTGCCGCGCGCTGATAGGTCGCCAGTGTGCGTTCATGGGCGATGCCGAATTTGTTGCCCTTGAGTCCGGTCGAGATATAGGGATGTGTCTTGGGGTCTACATTGGGATTAACGCGGATGCTGATGGGCGCGCGCGTGCCCTGCTCCAATGCGACCGCGTTGAGTACGTCGAGCTCGGCCTCGCTCTCCACATTGAAGCAGGCAATGCCGGCATCCAAGGCCTGGCGCATCTCCGTACGGGTCTTGCCGACACCCGAAAAAATAACTTTGTGGACATCGCCACCGGCAGCAATCACCCGGGCCAGTTCTCCGCCTGAGACGATGTCAAAACCGCAGCCCGCCTGGGCGAAAACCTGCAGCACGCCCAGCGTGGAATTGGCCTTCATGGCGTAGCAAACCTGGGCTTTGCGGCCTGTGAAGCCACGCTGGTAGGCACCTAATGCCGCCAACATGGCTGCTTTGGAGTAGACGAACAGCGGGGTGCCATGCTCGCGCGCCAGGGCATCAAGCTCTGCACCCTCCACGCACAAGGTGCTGCGACGGTAGTGAACAAAGGGGTGGCCGGGAAGGGTAGAGGATGTCATGCGAAGCTGCGCGATGCGGCGAATTGCGAGGTCGGGAGCGCGGGGAGCGGGCCAGCGCCCAAGCTGGCGGCAGGTTTGTCGCCCGGCAAGTACAGGGGGCCGGTTTGTCCGCAACCGCTAAGATGGGACAGCACCACAAAGAGGGTGCTGAGCAGCGTCAGATTTTTCAGGTACTTCAACATCGGCAAATTGTAATGAGCGCATCCCAGACTGATTCCGAATTCATGACCCACGCCGAAACCCTTTTGCGCGCGGTCGAGTTGGCGTGCGACCGGATCAACGATCGCGGTGACGGCGACATCGACAACCAGCGTGTGGGGGGTATGGTCACGCTGGTGTTTGAAAACCGCAGCCAGATTGTGGTCAACCTGCAAAAACCCCTGCATGAAGTCTGGCTGGCAGCCCGTTCGGGGGGATACCACTTCCGCTTGGTGGACGGGCGTTGGCAGGACACCAAGGGGCAGGGGGAATTTTTTTCGATCCTGAATCGCGACGCCAGCGCGCAGTCGGGCAACACCCTGGTTTTTGGCATAGCAGAAACCTAGCGCGGCGCGCCGCAATCAGTCGCGGAACAGGTCAAAAATCGACTTTTTCTCCTCTGGCGTGACCATGACCGGAGCTGGAGCCGTTGGGCTCGGACTCGCTCCGGGGCGGGTGCTTTTGCTGTCCTCGGGGTGCGAAGTGCCGCCGGTCGCCCCCACACTGTTAACGCCTGCGCCTTTGGTGTATTCCTCGTAGTACCACTCATTGCCCAGGCGCACCAGACCCTCCGGTGCGTCGGGTTCCATCACCGGGACGTTGCGTAATGCGGTCGCCATATAACTGATCCAGACGGGCAAAGCCAGTCCGCCGCCGGTCTCCCGGTCGCCGAGTTTGCGGGGCGTGTCATAGCCGATCCAGGTGATGGCGGTGGTGGTGGCCTGGTAGCCGGCAAACCAGGCGTCCATGGCATCGTTGGTGGTACCCGTTTTGCCGTAGATGTCGGCACGTTTGAGGGTGGCTTGCGCGCGCGCCGCTGTGCCGGAACGGGTCACTTCCTGCAGCAGACTGGTCATCAAAAACGCGTTGCGCGCATCGATGGCACGGTTTTCTTCGCTCAGGGGTACGGCCGGCGTGTCCACCAGCACCCGGCCGCGCTGCTCGGATACCCGGCTGATCAGCCAGGGGTTGACCCGGTAGCCGCCGTTGGCGAACACCGAGTACGCCGCGCCCATTTGCATGGGCGTCACAGAGCCAGCCCCAAGCGCCATGGTCAGATAGGCGGGGTGTTTATCCGCATCAAAGCCGAAGCGCACGATCCAGTCTTGGGCGTAGCGCGCGCCGATAGAGTTCAGGATCTGGATGGAAATCATGTTTTTGGATTTGGCTAGGCCGCGCCGCATCGTCATGGGGCCTTCAAAAGTGCCATCGTAGTTTTTTGGCTCCCAGGGCTGCCCTCCGGTGGTTCCCGCGTCAAAAAACAGAGGCGCGTCGTTGATCACGGTGGAAGGGGTAAATCCTTTTTCGAGCGAGGCCGAGTAAATAAAGGGCTTGAAGCTCGAACCCGGTTGCCGCCAAGCCTGGGTGACGTGGTTGAACTTGTTCTTGGCAAAATCAAAGCCGCCGACCAGGGCTTTGATCGCCCCGTCACGCGGGTCCAGTGCCAAGAAGGCACCCTCGACCTCCGGTAGTTGGGTTACCTCCCAGGTCTCTTTGTCGGTTTTGACCACGCGGATCAGTGCGCCGGGGCGGATCTTGATGTTGGGGGCCGCCTTGTCCGACAGCGCGGATTGCACTGGTTTCAGACCATCGCCGCTGACCTCCACCACCTCGCCGCCCTGGCGCTGCGCGACAATTTTTTTGGCTCCGGCTTCCATGACCACCGCTGACAAGACGTCGCCGTTGTCGGGGTGTTCGTCCAACACTTCAAAAATGGCGTCTTCGCGCTCTTGCGCGTCGTCGGGTAGCGTGATGAATTTTTCCGGTCCCCGGTAGACCTGGCGACGCTCGAAATCCATGATGCCGCGGCGCAGCGCGCGGTAGGCCGCATCCTGGTCGGCGCTGCGCACCGTGGTGCGCACGTCCAGGCCCCGGGTATAGGTTTCTTCCCCGTACTGGGCAAACATCAGCTGGCGAACCATCTCGGTCACGTATTCCGCATGGACTTTCTGCCGTGATGCCAGGGTGCGGATATGCAGAACCTCGGCCTTTGCGGCCTCAGCCTGATCTGCGCTGAGAAAGCCGTTTTCCAGCATCCGTTCGATGATGTACTGCTGCCGAATGCGCGCCCGCTTCGGGTTGGCAATCGGGTTGTAGGCCGAGGGCGCTTTGGGCAAGCCGGCCAGCATGGCGGCTTCCGCTGCCGTGATGTCCTTGAGTTGTTTTCCGAAATAGGTTTCGGCTGCTGCTGCGAATCCGTATGCCCGGTTGCCCAGATAAATCTGGTTCATATAGATCTCGAGGATCTGGTCCTTGGTCAGGTTGTTTTCCAGCTTGAAAGTCAGCAGGATTTCGTAAATTTTCCGGGTGAAGGTTTTTTCGGTGGACAGGTAGGCGTTGCGGGCGACCTGCATGGTGATGGTGGATGCACCCTGGCTTTTTGCCTTGCCCACGTTGGCCAGCCCTGCGCGCACCACACCCAGGTAATCGACCCCGTTGTGTTGAAAGAAGCGGGCGTCCTCAATCGCGAGGATCGCGTCCTTCATGACCTGTGGAATTTCGGTGATGGGCGTAAAGGTGCGGTGCTCCTCGCCGAATTCGCCCAGCAGATCGCCCTCGATCGAGAAGACCCGCAGCGGCAGCTTAGGCCGGTACGACGCCAGATCCGCGACCTC